>NZ_JBITWA010000017.1:0-97551 GCF_044543425.1 Bacillus sp. NPDC077411
ATTCAAGGCTTTGGACATGAGCCGCTAGGCTTGTGGATGAATTAGCAATAAAAGAGAAAGTCTTTTGACTTTTGAAGCCCCCACTTCAAACAGACAGTAAGGTCGTTAAGTGGTGGGTAGTTCACCAGATTAATACCAGCAAATCCTCCGCCTAAAATAACAATATGTTTCATCTTCATTCCCCCTTTACCCTTAAAACGATTTCACCTATTTACTTGTGACATATTGAAAGGAGAAATTTTTAAAAATGAAACAACCTGTCCCTTTTTCATGAAACAAAAAAACATCCCCTATACTAAGGGGATGTTACTATTTATTTTGCTTCTTTATACATAGCTTCTACTTGTTTCTGAAGCTCTTCGTTTTCTAAATACTCATCATATGTCGACTGTTTATCAACTAAACCGTTCGGTGTTACTTCAATAATGCGATTTGCAATTGTTTCAACAAACTGATGGTCATGTGATGTGAATAAAATTGTTCCTTTAAATGCGATTAAACCATTGTTTAATGCTGTAATAGACTCAAGGTCTAAGTGGTTCGTTGGATCATCAAATGTTATTACGTTTGCGCCGCTTAACATCATTTTGGAAAGCATACAACGTACTTTTTCTCCTCCAGAAAGAACAGAAACGTTCTTCTTCACTTCTTCACCAGAGAACAGCATGCGACCTAAGAATCCGCGTAAGAAACTTTCAGACTCATCTTGTGGCGAGAATTGACGTAACCACTCCACTAAGTTATATTCGCTATTTTTGAAGAACTCAGAGTTATCACGCGGGAAGTACGCCTGAGATGTTGTAACGCCCCATTTAAATGAACCGCTATCTGGCTCCATCTCACCTGCTAAAATTTTAAATAAAGTTGTAATTGCGATTTCATTACGACCAACGAATGCAATTTTATCACCTTTATTAACAGTGAAATACACGTTATCTAATACTTTCTCACCATCGATTGTTTTAGAAAGACCTTCCACTGATAATAAATCATTCCCTACTTCACGCTCTGGTGTAAAACCAACGAACGGATAACGACGAGAAGATGGTTTAATATCATCTAATGTAATTTTTTCTAATAATTTCTTACGAGAAGTTGCTTGTTTCGCTTTTGAAGCGTTCGAGCTGAAACGCGCAATAAAGTTTTGTAATTCTTTTACTTTCTCTTCTTTTTTCTTATTAGCATCTTGTGTTAACTTTAATGCTAATTGACTAGATTCATACCAGAAATCGTAGTTACCAACATAAAGTTGAATTTTACCAAAGTCAAGATCCGCCATATGCGTACATACTTTGTTTAAGAAGTGACGGTCATGGGATACAACGATAACTGTATTTTCAAAGTTCATTAAAAAGTTTTCTAACCATTGAATTGCTTTTAAGTCTAAATGGTTGGTAGGCTCATCCAGTAATAAAATATCTGGTTGACCAAATAGCGCTTGAGCAAGTAATACTTTTACTTTCTCTGCCCCTGTTAACTCAGACATTTTTTTCGCATGAAGGTCTTCACCAATGCCTAGACCTTTCAAAAGAATCGCAGCTTCTGATTCTGCTTCCCAACCGTTTAACTCAGCGAATTCGCCTTCTAACTCAGCTGCGCGCATACCGTCTTCATCGCTGAAATCTTCTTTCATGTAAATCGCATTCTTCTCTTGCATTACTGCATAAAGACGTGTGTGTCCCATAATAACTGTTTCTAAAACTGGGAATTCTTCATATTCAAAGTGGTTCTGTTTTAAAACAGCTAAACGCTCACCTGGTGTAATATGAACATCTCCTGTTGATGGATCAATTTCACCAGATAAAATTTTTAAAAATGTAGATTTACCAGCACCGTTTGCTCCGATTAAACCGTAACAGTTACCTGGTGTGAATTTTATGTTAACATCATCAAAAAGTTTACGATCTGCAAAACGTAAACTTACGTTACTTACTGTAATCATGTAGTTCCTCCTAATAATACCGCTGTTTTCAGCGTTTTCTCACACATTCATTCAAAAAGACAGATTACGATTCACGTATTTTAAACTGTATTCACATTATACAGTAGTAAATATAGGAAAGACAATAGATATATTAAACGCTTGACTTTACTGAATTATTAGCGAACTATTCATATCAATTACTACATACTAAATTCTATATCAATAGTTTACTAATCTCATATTTTCTGGGTATATTAAAGTTATAATATAGTAGGTTTTGCTAGTTTTATAAAAATATAGAAGGAATGATGGAGGCAGTTAATATATGAACGATGTTATACAGACTCTTCAAGAAAGAGTAAAATTACTTCAAAACGCTAAAAAAATTGAAGAATTAGCAAAAGGATACTCACCAGATAAAAAATATGTAGCTCATTTTGATAATGAAAAATTATTATTACGAGTAGGTGATATACAGGGCTATAAAAAGAAGAAAATAGAGTTCCGAATATTACAAAATATGAAAAATATTAGAATTAAATCTCCTCAGCCTATTGATATAGGTATGATTGAAGAATTCAACTCCTGCTATAATATATACTCTTTTATAGATGGCGTAGACGCAAAAGATATGATACAAACACTAACAAAGGAAGATCAATATAAAATTGGAATAGAAGCAGGAATACAACTATCTAGGATGCATTCGTATGAAGCTCCTTCAACAATTAATACCTGGTATGACCGCGCGATGGAAAAGCATTATAGATACCTAAGTGCTTACAAGTCTTGTGGTATAAAGATTAAAAATGATGAAAAAATTATTGATTTCATTGAGGAAAATAAACAGCATATAAAAAAACGTCCTAATCGATTTCAACATGATGATTTTCATCTAGAAAATATTATTGTGAAAGATAAAAAATTTGCTGGTGTCATTGATTTTAATAATTTTGATTGGGGAGATCCACTTCATGACTTTGTAAAAGTAGCTTTATTCCAAAGAGAACGAAGTGTCCCGTTTTCAATCGGACAAATTGATGGATATTTTAATAACAATGTTCCCGAAGATTTTTGGAGGCTTTATTCTATCTATTCTGGAATGGTTATCTTTTCATCGGTTGTATGGTCCTTACGTTTTGCACCAGAACAGTTAGAAGAAATGATAGGCCGATTATACGTTATACTGGAAGACCACAAAAATTTTGAAATTCTAAAACCTACATGGTACGAATCAAGTAGTTATTTAACTCATACATCAGTTATCCCAATAACATCCAAATAATGTTGTTGGGATAGATAAGGTTATTTGTAGTAAGAAGAGAATTTTCTTCTAATACGAAAGTTAAAAGGGTTGGTAACACGTAGCACCAACAATAAATGTACCCCAATACCAAACGCAATCAGACTGTGATTCTAAACTAAAATAATCGTTTAATTTTGTTAGCATTGTGTTACCCCTCATCTTGTACATTCATAGACAGTAACACGCTCAGTAAGCGTTCTTTTTATTGGAGAAATTTACCGTAATATTTGTTATCCTTAACGTAGATAAACTACGGGGAGATTTTCTGAATTATAAGTGGAAGCAAATTGTACGTAAAGGTACAGAAAAATTACTTGTAGTATCTGTAAAAAGTTAACTTGTATTGAATGACGATAGTGAATTGTAGCTATATTATTATCTATAAAGTAGGTGCATTATTATGATGATTTTGGATGACACGAATACGATAGGAGCTCTTGCTTTTCTATTTTTTATGATTTATCTTGCAACTGATCCGAGAGACATGAGCTTACTAGCAATTCCGGCTTACTTCGGTGGAATGTTAGTCACTCACTGGCTTATTGAAAATGGATTTCAAGATACATATATTTATACGAGTTGGATTGTAGCCTATTCCATCACAATGATTTACCTTATCATTGCTTCAATTCTTCTAGGTATAAATAACGTAATTTATATTAAGGAAAAAATAAGAAAACGCAGCGCTTTAAAGAGATAATATATAAAACCGCCTAACATAGGCGGTTTTATATATTAAGGGGGACTAGACTAGTAATGAAAAACAATTTAATCAAAACAGTGACAGTTGGAGCACTAATGACTGGAGTTCTTAATGCTTGTTCAAATTCAATCAAATATTAAATCTATACAATAATTGTTGGTCTCATCGTTTTAGACAACTACCCAATTATGCAAAGACAATCATCTAATATATACAGAACTCAATACACTATAACGAAACTAAGATTAAAACAAGGAGTGATAAACGTGTTTCGTCGTCCAACTTGTATGGAATCTTGTTTAGCACACGGAAAACCGTACCAAGAATGTGAAATATGGTGTTATCCACCTACTGCGATCCCTACCGATTCCTACTTAGTGCCAACGGCTTATACAGTACCTATAGCACCTTATAATTTAAATCAAGCCGTCTCTAACATTCCAACTACACAGCCATATCCGTATTATACCTATGGTAGTCCAATGGCCAACCGTTGGGAATGTTATCGCCGATGTATCCGAAGCGGAGGAAGTCCTGCAAGCTGTTGCTATTATTGCGAATTATGTTAATAGACACGCCTCCTAGTTATACGGATGCCCACTGCCGTAATATACAATCGATTTCAAGTTGGCAAAAGCATCCGTCATAATCTCACAACTGCTGACCGGCTGCACTCCTAATTTTCGCATAATCTCGTCAAACTGATTATGGTCCCAACGTTATTAACCACGTAATCTACTTCGAATGCCTCGACGTATCGCCGCGTATCATACGTTAAATCTTCCCTGATAAATACATCGCCAGCTTTTTCAGCACGCTCAATACTCAAGTCAACTACATCTCTGAATTAATTAGCTTTAAAATTATAAATCGGTTTTATAATACGTTTGATATCAATTGTATCTTTAGTATTTGCTACAATTTCATCCATTGGTTTATATACCATTGGTGCTTCATCTAAAGTACTTTCGGCAACAGAAGTGGTCCAAACATCAGTCATTGTATTCTGAAAGTCTTCTAAGTTAAGTACCGCTTTAGCTTTCTTTCGGCTCATAATACGCCCTGCTCCATGTGGTCCAGAGAAGTTCCAATCAGGATTCCCTTTACCAAATGCGATAATTGAACCATCTCTCATATTGATTGGAATGATTACTCGTTCATCTTTCTGAGCGGAAATAGCTCCTTTTCGTAGAATCATATTTTCCATGTCTATATAGTTATGGATTGTAGTAAATTGATCAGTTACTTTCCAATCCATTCTAGTGACGATTTCATCAATCATTGCTTTACGATTTAATTCAGCATACTTTTGAGCAATCTTCATATCATTCATGTAATCTTTGAATCCTTGACCTTCTAAATAAGCTAGTTCTTTGCGAACATTAGGCTTTTTAACTTCTCGTAAGGCTTCATGTATTTCTTTTTGTCTACCCTCTTTTGTCAATCGTTCAATGATTTCGTCTTTAACAGATTTAACATCTATAAGTTGCTCATATGCGAAGTTTTGATAGTACTCTGCTACTTGTTTACCTAAATTACGGGAACCACTATGAATAACGATATATACATTACCTTTATCATCCTCGTTAAGTTCAATAAAATGGTTTCCTCCTCCAAGGGTACCAATACTCTTTTGAGCACGTTGTAATGTAAATGGTGCTCTCACGCCGTCAAAATGAATCATTTTTGAAAATCTATGTTCTTTATCTCGGATATTGAAGCCGCTTGGAACGTATTTACGAATCGTGTCATCTAATTGATCAAAGTTAATCTCTTCTTTTTTCTTATTAATTACAACGACTTCCATACCACAACCTATATCTACACCTACGAGATTTGGTACGATTTTATCTTGAATTGTCATTGTTGTTCCAATCGTACACCCAGCTCCGGCATGTGTATCTGGCATAATACGAATCTTACTGTCTTTGACGAACTCCTGGTTACAAAGGTCAATAATTTGCCCCATAGCACTCTCTTCAACATGATTAGTAAATACTTTTGCTTCATTGTATTTTCCTTGTAAATTTAACATCTCTCATTCCCCTTTTCTTATAACTATTAAATTGTATTAATTATACGACATTTTATACGTTTGGCCCGGATTAGCGCCTCTATGTAGATTTCTATCCTGTAGCCCTTCACGTAATTGCATTCGTTTGTTTATTCTCCTATTTTCGGCACAAGTCGCTTTTATTTTTCTCAATATGATACATATAGACCTCTACTGACAAAAATGTTAATATGTGGTTACCCTATTCTTCTGACCTAATATTATTAGGTCTTTTTTTTATGAATTAACTCTTATTATTTCGTTATTCACCGTTTGATTTACGTTATGCATCAGTTCCCATTTCTCTTTTATCCCGCTACTTTAGGGCAGTAAGATCCCCACCTCAAGATTCAGAGAAAGCGAAGAAGATAGGCGGGGAATAACTGCCCGTAAGAGCCCGATTGGTGAGGGCTGATAATCAATGGGGGATGAAGAAAACCTCCACTGATAGAAGTTTCACTTTATCTGACGATGGTAATTGCGGATTTCCTTAACATTGTAAATTCGTATTTTTTGTTTTAAATAAAACAAAAGATACCCCTGCCGAGATACAGATTAGTGCAGCTCCAAACATATACACCACTCTAATACCTAAATATTCAGCTATAACTCCGACTATAAAAATAGAAATACTTGAAACTGTTGATAATAGAACGTCACGAGATGCATATACTTTCGGAAGCAATGACACATCTATATTTGTTTGAAATGCAGTCTGCTGTGCTACATCCCGTATTTGATATGCTGGTCCCATGGCAATACAGAGTATAAGCGATAAGAGAGGCATACTACTAAGCCCGTATAACAAAGTAAGAACGCTGAATAAAAAAGAACCAGCTGCCATACTAAGTACAAGATTTTTTTGAATCTTTTTCGCTAGATATATCGTTATAATTCCTCCTACAATTGTACCGATATAATAACTCGCGTTAATGTAACCCCACCATTGTTCTCCTTTGTGAAGTATTTCTTTTACATAAACCAATGTAATCGCTCCAACCCATATTTGACCTGCAATCCCCTCAATTACATCCATTAATGTAACGAATCGCAAAGTTGCGTTATTCCAAAGATGAATCCAACCTTCCTTCATAAGAATAGATTTAGATGTTCCTTGATTTTCTGTTAACTGATTGTAAAGAGAACGAATTGCTATGTATAAACAAACAATAGAAATCCATAACAAAACAGCCGTTATTAGTAAAGTAGGGGTATATCCTATTTTTACGACAATAAATCCTGTCAGCGTATAGCCACCAATTTGTACCGCTTGATTGGAGATAGATAACAAACTATTAGCTTTTACAAGTTCTTCTTTTAAAACAATTTTAGGAACGATAGAATTTAATAAGGGACTGCCCCATCCTTCAACAAAAGAAAGTATCAATATGTAAGTGAATAAAATATAAATATGAGAAGTTAAGAATGTAAATCCTAATAATAATAAAGTAATCAAAATGGCCTTAGTAATTTGTAAATTTACAAGCACTTTTGCCATAGAAGTATTTTGTAGAATCAATGGTGCTGATAAACCAGCTATTAATCTTGTAACGGCTTTTAAAAAAGGAAATAATGAAGCGAATAATATGGATTCCGTTTTCTGATAAATGTACGTCGTAATAACCATGATATATACAACATCCGCTAACGAAATGCTTGTTTGAGCGATCCAAAATGAATAAAATCTATAATTTTTCATTGTCACCTCCAGATAAGAAATACAATTTAATTAAAATAATTATAAAATAAATATTATTAAAAGAAAACAGGAACTAAAATAATAATAAGAGTATTCAAAATATAAACCCGAGAAATTAATCCATGACACCTATTTGAGATAATTCCCCTGGACTTTTGTAACTGAAAAACGCTGTAGACAGTGCATTAGTGTTTAAATGAACTCGCTTTCTCCTTTTGTTTTAAACCTTGCACGTGGCAGAAAAAGTCCCTGACCGCTTCTGTGCATGGCCAGATGCTCAACTCCCCCCCTAAAAAGAAAGAGGGTTTTTATGTCGTTTTTTTATTTGTATTTATATAACACACCAGAATATCTTTTCATAAATGAAAACCCGATAGATCTTCTATCAATCTACCGGGTTTCTAACTTTAATTTCTCAATCTCTTCAAAAAAACGTGGATACGATACTCCAACAGCTTCCGCATCAACGATCAGCGTTTCTCCATTCGCAATACATCCAGCAATTGCTAGCATCATTCCAATCCGATGATCACCATGACTATTTACGGTATTTCCCTTTAATGATGTTTTCCCATAAATCATCATCCCATCATTTGTTGCTTCTATACGTGCCCCTAGTTTTGTTAGTTCTTCTACAACTGTATCAATTCGATTTGTTTCCTTTACCTTCAGCTCATGTGCATCTTTAATAATAGTAACTCCTTCTGCTTGCGTTGCTGCAAGAGCGATAATTGGAATTTCATCAATTAATCTTGGAATCATATCACCACCAATCTCAACTCCCTTTAACTTTGATGTTTCAATTGTAAGATTAGCAGCGGGTTCTACAGCATCTATATCATATTGTTCAATTGTTAATTTTGCTCCCATTTTTATAAGAACATCGATAATTCCTGTTCTTGTTGGATTCATTCCAACGTTTTGTAATGTAAGCTTGCTATTTGGAGTAATCGCTCCGCCTACTAAGAAAAATGCAGCCGATGAAATATCTCCTGGTACATGAATATTCGTTCCTATTAGTTGTTGTCCACCTCCTATTGAAACTTTTGTTCCATCTCGCTTCACTTGCACGCCAAATGCTTGAAGCATTCGCTCTGTATGATCCCTTGATACATGAGGTTCTGTGACACTTGTTACCCCCCGCGCTCCTAGACCTGCTAATAAAATAGCCGATTTCACTTGCGCACTTGCAATTGGTGAAATGTAATCAATTGCTTGAAGATTCCCTCCTCGTATCGTTAGCGGTGTATACGTCCCGTCTTCTCTTCCGTCAATTGCTGCGCCCATTAAGCTGAGCGGTTTTGTAACACGTTTCATTGGTCGTTTTCCAATCGAATGATCACCTTGCAAACAAAAATGAAGGTTCGTATTCGCTAATATGCCAAGTAATAAACGAATCGTTGTACCAGAATTCCCAACATCAAGTACGTGCTCCGCTTCTTGTAAACCTTCAATTCCTGTTCCAATTACTTCTACTTCATCTCCATTTTGCGTTATCGATACCCCCATCTCACGAAAACAAGAGATCGTACTTAAACAGTCTGCTCCTGGTAAAAAACCCTTAATCGTTGTTTTTCCGTGGGCGATTGCACCAAACATGACAGAACGATGCGAAATGGATTTATCACCTGGAATGACAATCGTTCCCTGTAACCCTTCTATAGCTGCCTGTACAGTTTTCATATTTATGACACCTTCTTTCCTTTATATATTTTCATACGTTTGATACCGTTCGTGCTGTAAAGATTGCGTTGCTTTCATACGATCTTCCTCTGTTTGAAAACTAATACGTAATACTCCGAGTAACCCTTCGCGTGCTTCTAGTATTTGTAGGTTTGTAATACTAATTTGGTGCCTTGCAAGTATGCTTGTAATATGCGCTAACGCACCGACTTTATCTAAAACATCAACGTATAAATCGTGATAAGCGGGAATTGCTCCGCTTTTGCGGACAGGCATAGAATCACGATATTCTTTTGCCTTTGCGAAATAAGTGTGTAATACTTCGGCATCTCCTTCTGCAACCGTATGCTGCAGTTGCTTCATTTCTGTAATCCATTCCTCTAATAATTGTAATAAATGAAAACGGTTTTGTTTTACAATATCACTCCACATTTTCGGACTACTAGAAGCGATGCGGGTAATGTCTTTAAAACCACCAGCTGCCAGCATATGAATTAACGGATTATCTCCGGCATGTTTCTCTACTTGCTTAACTAACCCTGCTGCAATTAAATGAGGAAAATGGCTGACAACACCTGTTACATAATCATGCTCCTCTGTATTTAATACAAGAAAATGCGAACGCGTTCCTTTTAACCAATCTTTTAATTGTTCAACCTTCTCTGTCTGAACATGACACATCGGTGTTAAAATGTAGTATGCATTTTCAAATAAATGCGCCTTTGCACTTTCTACTCCCGTTTTATGAGATCCCGCCATCGGGTGTCCGCCAATAAACGTAACACCGTTTGTCAGTAACATTTCTGCTTTTTTCATAATTGTGCCTTTTGTACTACCAACATCTGTCACAATGACATCTTCACGTAATTGGTACGAAGTAAACTTTTTTAGTAACTTAGTTGTTTCTTCGACAGGAGATGCAAAAATAATCAAATGCGCTTCTTCACATATTGTCTGTAAGTTCACTCCCACCTCATCGATTACGTTCAATCGTTTTGCCCGTTCCACTTGCTCACTTTGAATGTCATAACCAGTAATGATTACATTGTGTTCACGCTTTATTGCTAAAGCAAGTGAACCGCCAATTAATCCTGTTCCAATTAATACAACTTTTTTACACATGTACCTCATCTCGAGACCTACTATTATTAAAGTGTTGTTTTAACACTGCAATCACTCCTTCATTTTGCTTACTCGTACCGATTGTAATGCGAACACCATTTGAAAATGGGCGAACGATATATCCAGCCTGTGCACAAAGTTCGTAAATTTCCTCGGCATTGTCTAACGGTAAAAAGATAAAGTTCGTTTGAGATGAATAAAATCGAATCTCATTTTCTTTACAAAAGCTTTCATATTGCTGCAAGCCTTCACGGTTTGCACGAATTGTCCTTTGTAAAAATGATTCATCATTCCATGCAAGTACCGCAGCTTTTTGTGCCAGTGATGACACATTAAAGGGAAGACGAACGACATTTAGTTTCTCAATAATTGTTTCATTTCCAATTGCATAACCAACTCGAAATGCTGCTAATCCATAAGCCTTTGAAAATGTTCTTAAGATAAGAAGGTTCTTATACTCTTTCAAAAGTGAAGTGGTATCTGGAAAGTCACAAGCTGTGACATATTCATAATACGCTTCATCAATTACAACTAATGTTTCTTTATGAACTTGCTTCATAAATTCACGTAATTTTCGGTCATTCACATATGTGCCTGTTGGATTATTCGGATTACAAATCCAAATAATTTTTGTTTTTTCATTCATGACTGCCGCAATTTCATCTAAGTGATAGACTCCATTTTGAAGGGGAACTTCCTTTACCTCACACCCTTCGATTACTGCGTGATGGCAGTATTGCGGGAATGTTTCTCCAGCCGTCACAATATTATCACCTTGGCAAAGCAGTGTTCGGCTAATAATTTGAATGACTTCATCAAGACCGCTTCCACATAAAATTTCTTCTTTTTTAACATGCAATGTTTCCGCAATCGTTTCACGAAGTTCTACTGCTCCCCCGTCCGGGTATAAAGCATGTTCATTCCACTCTTTTCGTAATCCTTCCATCACACAAGGTGAACAGCCAAATGGATTTTCATTTGAAGCTAATTTTACAAATGAATGGACACCATAATCTGCTTGCATTTGTTTTGTTGATTTACCTGGTTTATAGGGATGCAGCGCATGCAATTGTTCTTTTACTTTCATGAAAATCCCCCCTCTTCAAAATTCTTTCGCGTACTTTTTATGCTGAGCAATATTTTGTTTAATAAGATCCATACGATCTTGCCCAAATTGTTCTACTAACGCCGTTGCCAGTTCCCAAGCGACAACTGCTTCTGCCACTACACTCGCTGCTGGTACTGCACAACTATCTGAACGTTCGATACTTGCTTGAAACACTTCCTTCGTATCAATATCTACACTTGCTAGTGGCTTATATAATGTAGGAATTGGTTTCATAACACCTCTGACAACAATCGGCATTCCTGTTGTCATTCCACCTTCCAATCCACCAGCGTTATTCGTTTTTCGCGTGTAACCCGTTTCTTCATCCCACAAAATCTCATCATGTACAGCACTTCCTGGTCGCCTCGCTGCCTCAAAACCAATGCCAATTTCAACACCTTTAAATGCATTAATACTCATGACAGCCGCCGCTAGCTTTGCATCTAGTTTCCGGTCATAATGAACGTAACTACCAACACCAATCGGCATTCCTTCTGCAACCACTTCAACAGTTCCACCAATAGAATCTCCATTACGTTTCGCTACATCAATTGCTTCCATCATCGCTTTCTCTGCTTCTTGATCTAAGCAGCGGACAGGCGAATGTTCTGAAATCAGCTGCATCTCTGCTAATGATTTGTCTAAAACTTGCTTAGCTTTTACACCACCAATTTCAAGGACATGCCCTGCAATATTTACTCCTAATTCTGTTAAAATCTTTTTCGCAACAGCACCTGCAGCTACTCTCACAGTTGTTTCTCTTGCAGAAGAACGTTCTAATACATTGCGTATATCACGATGACCATATTTAATTGCTCCATTTAAATCAGCATGCCCTGGACGTGGTTTTGTAATCGTTCGTTTCATTTCTTTACTTTCTTGCTCAGAAATCGGCTGTGCCCCCATTACGTTTGTCCAATGTTTGAAATCATCATTTTTCACAACCAATGTAATCGGTGAACCAAGGGTATAGCCATGTCGCACGCCGCTTACAATTTCCACAGTATCCGTTTCAATTTGCATACGTCTTCCGCGGCCATAGCCCTTTTGGCGTCTGAATAGCTCTATATTTATATCTTCTGCAGTTAAAGATAGCCCCGCAGGAACACCTTCCAAAATAACTGTCAACTGCGGACCATGTGATTCTCCAGCTGTTATATATCTCATTTCTATTTCCCCTTTACGATTTTATATAAAAAACCCCTACTGATTCTGTTCAGTAGGGGCGACAGTAATCGCGGTACCACCCTAGTTATCGACAAATGTGTCTACCTCTTTTTATTGTTAACGATCATATTGACCGTCTTTTCCTTCATAAAAACTTCTGTCTTTACTACGAAAAAGATGCTCCAGAGTTGTAATTCACATATATCTCTGTACTGATTTTCACCACCCATCAGCTCTCTGGAACAAGAAGATACATGCTACTGCTTCCCTATCAACGCAATGTTTATTTTATTATGATAACTTATTTTTAAACCCTTTTAACTCTTCCATGAAGGCATGAAACTGCGGAATATCCATTTGCTGTGCTGAATCTGATAAAGCAACCGCTGGGTCTGGATGCACTTCTGCCATAACGGCATCTGCACCGATTGCTAATGCTGCTTTCGCAGTTGGTAAAAGTAAATCTTTTCGCCCTGTTGAATGCGTTACATCTACAACAACCGGTAAATGTGTTTCTTTCTTTAAAATTGGAACTGCGGAAATATCAAGCGTATTACGCGTTGCTCTTTCATATGTGCGAATGCCTCGTTCACATAAAATAATTTGATCATTTCCTTGTGCAATAATGTATTCTGCTGCATTCACAAATTCATCAATTGTCGCTGCTAAACCACGTTTCAGTAATACTGGTTTATTCACTTTTCCAACTGCTCTTAATAAATCAAAGTTTTGCATATTACGAGCGCCAACTTGAATGACATCAACGTAATCAAGTGCTATTTCTACATCATTTGGATTTAAGATTTCACTAATAATCGCTAAATCAAATTCGTCTGCTACTTGGCGTAAAATTTGCAGTCCTTCTACTCCTAACCCTTGAAAATCATACGGAGATGTTCTCGGTTTGAACGCACCGCCGCGCATTAATTTGATTCCTTGTTCTTTCATCGCCTGAGCAACTTGACGAACTTGATCTAAACTTTCCACTGCACATGGCCCCATAATGAACGTTTGCACGCCGCTTCCTAACAATTCACCTTTTACATCAACAATCGTATTTTCTTGTTTCTTTTTACGTGAAACTAATAAGGCTTTACGATTATCATCTTCTTGCAGTTCTAAGCTGGCTTTAAAAATTGTTTTGAAAATATGTTGCACTGTAGATGTTTCAAATGGCCCTTCATTGTTCTCTGCAATCATATCGAGTACTTCACGCTCGCGAACAGGATCAAAGCGTTTCGTACCTTGCAATTTCTTTTGCTGTCCGATTTCTTGTACAACCTTTGCACGCTCATTCAATAAGTGCAGAAGTTGTAAGTTAATCTCATCCACCTGTTTACGTAATTGTTCTAATTCATGATTTCCCATTGAAAATTCCTCCTTGTATCTTTTTAAATTTATATAATAAGGGATTGAAAATTCCCTATTTTCTGAACTTAATACTTATAACAAAACAAGGTTGATAACGATTTCTCATATGAAATATATAAAAAATCCCTACTGATCCAATCAGTAGGGACGATAATTATCGCGGTACCACCCTAGTTGCAGACACATTTGTCTACCTCTCTTTATTGTTAACGATCATTTTGACCGTCTTTCCCTTCATAAAGACATCGGCCTTTACTACGAAAAAGATGCTCCAGGATTGTAATTCATGCTTGTTTATGTACTGGTTCACACCAACCACCAGTTCTCTGTTACAGGGAAACAACCACTACTCTATTTCCTATCATTGCGCTTATTATTTTATTATCATGTAGGTCCGCGTATATGCAAAAAATCCCTACTGATCCAATCAGTAGGGACGATGATTATCGCGGTACCACCCTAGTTGTAGACACATTTGTCTACCTCTCTTCATTGTTAACGATCATTTTGACCGTCTTTTCCTTCATAAAGATATCTGTCTTTACTACGAAAAAGATGCTCCAGGACTGTAATTCATGTTTACCTTTGTACTGATTTCCACCAACCATCAGCTCTCTATAACAGGGAGGATAAACACTACTTTGTTCCCTTCAATGCTTTGTTTTTATTAAGTATGATTTGTATTATAAAATGTCATTTCAAAATATGTCAACACTTTTTCATTATTTTTTATATTTTCATTCTCACTGCATCGTATGTTTCATAATAACAAATGTGAATCATTTGCATTTCGATTGATCATTCCAATGCGCATCATCTCATTTTGAATACGTTCCAATAACGTACTTTCAAGCTTTGTCTCATCAAACAATTGCCGGAGATGAATCACTTCATTTTCAATACAATCTGCATCATTTATCTTTGTTAATAAAACGAAAAATAATGTTGCATATACTGTAGGACTTTGATGAATCAACTCGTTTTTTTCCAACAACTGTTTAAATAAATACTTCAATGCTTGTTTTTCTTCTTGCAGTGAAGATATAGAAAAATACGATAAAACAGTTTCAATCCCTTTTTCAGCAATAACATCCATGTATAACACAAACCGCAAAAAGATAATATATTCTTTCTCTGATATTATACTCATTTTAGGACGTTCTATTAAAAAATCTGCAAGCCAATCTTGCCAAAATTTTTGTTGTTCTCTTATGCTCAACGTTTTTACATAATACGATACATTTTCTACAAACTTTACTTTCTCTATCTCTTCTCCCTGTATAAAAAGAGTGTACAACCAATCTATTTGTTCATCCCAATATAAAATACATTTTAAAAAGACGAGACTTAGCCATTTCATAAATACTTCTTGTGTTTGTCCATTCAACAAATGTAAATACCGAACAGCAAAAGCAATATGTTTCTTTGTTTGTATAAATAAAGGCAAATTGATTTGTGTATTTACAAATCCTGCCCATGCATACTTTGTTTCCTCTTCATTTTTCTGCAAATCTAAATACGGAATCATATGCTTTCTACACCAATGCTTTTCGATATGATAGAGAAATGTTAAATCAGCTGTTAACCTCGCAATCATAATATTTACGTAGTATGATTTTTTCCGCATTTGCTCTTCAAATACACACAAATAAGCATGTATATTTCGATCATATAAATGTTCATATGCAAGAAGTTTTAATAAAACTGCTGTTATTTTCCCTACTGGATGCAAAGCAGCTTCATTATAGTAATCCGTTTGCTCTTTACCTCTTCCTTGCTCTCCTTTCATAACATGAGGAAACAATGAAAATGCAAGCTGTTTTACTGCTCGAATTGTGTCTTCTTGAAATTCCTCTAACTGATTGCTCTTTTCATACAGAAAACTACTAATAAGCCAATGGTAAGTGGTATGCCTTACAAATTGATGCAGCAGTGGTAAAAGCTCTTGTATTTGCTTATCTGTTAATTGTCGATTATTGCGCCACTCTCTCATGAATATAAACCATACTTCTTTACTCACTTCTTTATATCTAATTAACTGATACGCAAGTGAAATACTCCATTGTACATTTGTTTTACAAGCCTTTGAAAGCATTTCTAAAAAATGATGTTTCTCAAACAATCCTTCTTGTGAATATTGAAGAACTTGTCTTATCATTTCTTCCTCTTTCATATGTAATAAACTATCTGTTGTTAAATTGCATGTAATTGGTTGTAATGTTCGCTCTTCTTGTAAATCTGGAAACTGCCTCGATAAAAAATGAGGGAATTTCTGTTTCATGGATTCATATGTTTGTTTCGTAGATTCATGATTTGGATTGCACATATAAATCCAGTCGATTAAGTTGCAAGCTACATAACATGTCTTTTCTTCAAACTGTTTCACTATGGTTGTCAGAACTTTTTCCTTCGTGTGTTCAGATGCATGCTCATAATGATTCTTTAACAGTTGGAACACTTCATGCTTACAAGTGTCTTCAGTAAGCAATTGATGTTGTAACACCCATTCTATTTTTTCATTTTGCTTTCGGAAAACAGTATGGTTCATACTATGCACGGCAATTCGCTTTTGCAGAGTATTTCCAAATTCAATCATAAAAGAAATATAAAAATTTGCTTTATCTTCAAAATGAGAACAAACATAGTCCATACAATCTCTAACAATATTAATTAAAAAAGAAAATTCACGCGGTTGACTATCTTGCTCATGCGGTTCAATTGCACTTCGCGACTCACTAACTGAATCGTAGATCTGAAGCGCCTGTTGTTTTAGCGTTAATCTCTGGAGTTTTTCTAATCCAATCTGTAAAATTGGGATCGAAAAATAAGAAAGATGCGGCTTTACTTTCGCTTCCCATATGTGCTGCATCTTTGAAAAGGTTGCAGCCGATAGATGGTTTGTTTCTGCTAACTCTACAACATCTTGCATCTCTTGTTCCCATTGCCGAAGTCGCTTCAATTTTAGTTTTCCATCTAATATACAGGTTAGTAAAAGAACCATAATTTCTTTATGCTCTGGATACGTACATTTATGAAGCAAAGAAGGCAGATTTTCAATGAAAAATTCATTTCTTTTTGCCTTTTCTAACAATAATAAAAGCCACTTCGCAAACGAAACTATATGTATCGGCTGTTCCATCTCTACTAAAAATGTACATATCGTATTCCATAACAAGGCAGATATTTCTGTATTATTTTTATACATTAACTGAAATAATTCATTTTGGTGGCTTACTAAAAAATGATCAACAATCCACTTTGCAAGCAACTGATCTTTCTCAGAAGTCTCAGCTTCCTCCGAAAATAAATTTCGCAATTGTCCCTCTTTTTCTAACCATTCCACCCATTCGTAGTCTCTTGCAAATTCTACAAAATAACGAAGTGTTTCAATCTTTTTTATAGATTGCTTAATGTAAGACAGCTGCTCTTGTTCTAAAGATGGCGGAACCGTTACGATATCACGAATTCGTGTTCTTTTTGTAATATAATTATCTCCCATTAACTCTGCCCATCGCTGCACTGCTTTTGCTAATGATTGATGATTTTGCGCCTTATTCGGATATACAATGGGCTTCACCCCTAAATGTTCCCAATGATATGTATTTTCCCCGTGAGCCACAAAAGCATACCGCCTCGTACTCGGTGGTAATCCAGTTGCTAAATATTTCATAACAGGGTCATTATGACTATATCCAATAAACAAAACTGTATAATTAGAAAATAGATCAACTAAAAACCGTCTAGCCCATCCTTCTGTTAAGTAAGCCCTTCCGAAATCACCATCTGTCAAAATTAAATTTTCTTCCTCTTGTTCCACATTACCGTGAATATATGCCAATCCTTTAAAAGCTCTTCCTGTTGGAAGTGCCGGAGCATAGTATATATTTACTTTACGTTTTGATTCCTCAAGTACCGTTGTAAAATGTTTATCAAAATTTGTAGTAACAATCCGAACATTCTCATCAACTGCAAATAATTGCAAAATAGAATAATGCAATGGATTTGGCGTTGAATATGCTACATGAACAAGATTCTTCGCAACTTGATGAACATCTTTCGTTTTTGCAATTTTTCCAAGATAATAATCGTGCGGTTCATTTTCCTCACGTTTTTCTACATATAGAGCGTTCGCAATATCATCCACTAAATCATCAAAATTTGGTAAGTTTGAATTACCTTTCATAGATACTCCAGCTCCAACAAATAAAACCAGTTTCCCTTGTTCAAGTTTATCAAATAGTTCATCTGGAATTTCTACTTCTGAAGTAATCCACACCCCGATCCCTCCTTACCTAAAAATGTTAATTTTCTCTTTCTAATATAACATTTTCTTTGTATTTTTTTAATATTTAGACAAGTAAAATATAATAAAAATTTTAAATTTTTTATAAGAAATTGCACATGAAATAACTGTTAATAAAGGAAACAGAATAAGTACTAAAAAATCAGATTGATTTAACGTATTCATCTTCCTTCTTAAAAAACACCTTGCAAGTTGCAATTTTAAATTCCCATGCATAAAGTCCCTTTTTTCATTCAAACTAAATAGAAAAAGAGAGGCTCAAATGATGAATCATATTACGATTATGCTGATCAAATTTATATCCTGTATGATTGCTTTTGCAATTGGTTTGGATTTATTCTTTGATGCAACAATTGTTGACATCTTTTCTTTTAGTTTATTTGTTACAATCGCTTCATATATGCTAGGGGATCAAATTATCTTACCGCGAGCGGGAAATACTGCTGCACTCATGATTGATTTTCTTTTTACTTATATGAGTGTATGGATTTTCGGCGGTGTGCTTTTAGATAATTATATGCAAATTGCTTGGGGGAGTATTTTATCAGCAATTATAATTACAGGAGCAGAAATTTTTGTTCATCGCTATTTAATGGATCGCATTGCTACTTATCAAACGATTGAAAGAAAACCATTCACTTTCAACAGATCATTAGCTTATGGAACAGAGTTTGCTGAGGAGCAAGATGTTACTGATACGAAAAAACGGAAATGATGTAACGAATATAAAGATGTGAGTTAAACAATACTAAACTCTCTTGAACGAAAAGAAAAATCCTGAGAATTACTATTTCTCAGGATTTTTTGTCAAATTGAGATCATTTGTTTATCAAACAACAATTCATTCACTTCACATGTCTTTTATGAAGAAGCTGGTAATGAACGAAATACAATAGTGAGATATTATTAAAGAAACATTTTAAAAAACTTTTCATTTCAACATTTGAGGTTTTCTCCAATACCCTCTATCTTTATGATACAAAATAAGAGCAATCACTAAAATTCCTGATGCAATCCAAATAGCTCTGTACCCTATATGAGTGGTAGTAAATGTGCCTAACAGTGCACCAATTATAAAAGAAAAAATAATAACAAAAAATTCATTAAATCGTTTTTTCTCTTCCTGATCATGTTTTATAAACGCTAAATATGCAGCCTGCGTCAAAGTTCGAAGATTTCCTGTTGTCATCGTTGAATTGTAGGCCCACTTATCAAGTTTATTAAAAGTAGAGATCTGTAAAGATGATACAAACGAAATGCATACTGTTACCACTATGTTAGGAATACTTTTTGGCAAGAACCCTACAATGATTAAAACGATACATTCTAGAATAAGAATAGAGCGCCTATAACTATGCAATGCATGTCTTATATGAGGAATCTTTACTACTTCTGATATTAAAACTCCTAACATAAAAGCTAAAATAGGCGGGATATAAAGCAAAGCATTATGCCATTCTCCATTAGCTGCTCTTATAGCGAGTAATACTACATTCCCTGTTTGTGCATTAGCAAATACTCCGTCCCTACTGATGAAAGTATACGCATCTAAGAAGCCTCCAACTCCAGCTAACAAAACACCCAAATAAACAGAGTTTGAAGATAATGAGGGGATTGTACCTAGTTTGTCTTTCATATTATTATCTCCTTGTACCTTATGTTACAGATATTATCCATTTATATAAAAACAACACCCTTATGAAATCCTTCACAAGATATTCGCAATTTATATCTTGATGTCGCTTCCTTATACTTTTTCCTAATATGATATAATACCATACCAAGATTTTCACCTACAATCAACACAATTATTTAACATATTATAATTGTTTAATTTCGTTCATATTTTTCAATATAACCTAAAATGCGTAAATCGTGATAAAGAAATAGAACAATTTATAAAAAATAACCCAAAAAGGATTCTTATACAGAATCCTTTTTGGGTTACTCACGCTCGCTTTCTCCCTTTGTTTTACATCTAGCACGTGGCAGGAAAAAGCCCTGACCGCTTCTATGCATGACCAGGTACACTCGCCCCTCGAAAAAGAAAAGGGTTTTATGTTGTTTTTTCAATTTGTATTTATATATACATTAGAAAAAGGTTGTTTATCCTTTTTGATAATATTCTTCCATAATTTGCGGTGGTACCATTCCGCCACCTGTTGCCCACATAATATGCGTTGCTTGTTTCATTTTCTCTTGCATTTGATTTTCTTGCATATATTGCTGTTGCTTAAAGAGTTGAACTGGTCCGTATACACTTGCCAATGCTGACGGCTCTAATTTTATTCCTTCTGTATCAGCCAAAGCCTTTAGTAATCTATATAACTCTTGATCACTAACTGTGTAACAACCACTTAATAACGGTTCCATCACTTTTCCTACAAATCCTGATGCTCTTCCTACCGCAAGACCGTCAGCTTCCGTCACATTATCAATGCCAAAATCTTGAACAGAAATTTTATCATGAAGACCTGTCAGCAAACCAATTAACATACAAGGAGAATGAGTTGGTTCCGCAAAGAAGCAATGTACATGATCACCAAACAATAATTTTAAACCGAACGCTACACCGCCAGGTCCGCCGCCGACACCACATGGTAAATAAACAAATAACGGATGATCAGCATCAACAATAACGTTTTGATCTTGCAGTTGCTTTTGCAAACGAGAAGCCGCTACAGCGTATCCAAGGAAAAGGTTTTTTGAATTCTCATCATCAACGAAATAACACATTGGATCCGCTTCTGCTTGCCTTCTTCCTTCCTCGACTGCCTTACTATAATCCGCCGCATATTCAATAACGGTAACATTTTTACTGCGAAGTAAATCTTTTTTCCACTGTTTTGCATCAGCAGACATATGAACCGTCACATTAAATCCTAGTTTCGCACTCATAATACCGATGCTAAGTCCTAAATTCCCCGTTGAACCTACCGCGATTGAATATTGTGAAAAGAACGCGCGGAATGTATCACTATCTAAAATGGAATAATCATCTTGTTTATTTAATAATTGATGTTCCAAAGCTAGATCTTCTGCATGTTTCAGAACTTCATAAATGCCGCCTCTTGCTTTAATAGATCCTGATATCGGCAAATGACTATCACATTTTAGTAATACATTACCTGTAATATGGTGATCATATTCTTGTTCTAAATGTTGTTTCAAAGAAGGAGTTGCGACTAAAGGAGATTCAATGATTCCATCTGTATCTTTTGTTTCAGGAAAGGCTTTCGCAATATATGTCGCAAAACGTTTTAATCTTTCCTCCGCATCCTTTACATCATCTTTAGTAAGAGGTGCTTTTTGAATTCCTGTTTCGAATTCTTCTTTATTGGAATTCACCCAAAATACTTCCTCTGTCAAAACGAGTTGATTTAATAAAGGATGCTTTTCTTTTAACGTTTGTATAGCTTTGCTGTCATATTTCTTCATTTGAATGTTCTCCCTTCTTCATTCCTACCATGTTATCATTTCAAAGTTTAAATTTATTTATTATAATTAAAATAAATTTAACACACAAACGAAAATAATTAAATATAAATTAATAAATTTTAATTAAATTTAATTTAAACTATATAAATACAAATTAAAAATCGACATAAAAACCCGCTTTCTTTTTAGATGGACGAGAACATCTGGCCATGCATAGAAGCGGTCAGAGCCTTTTTCTGCCACATGCAAGGTTTACAACAAAAAGAAAAAGTAAGTAGCAGTCATGTTGTATTCTGCATAGCAGCGACTTACAAAGAAAAACGGAGCCGACTGTTTAGGCCCGTTGGCTAAGGTTCTTTCACACAGAAGGTGTTTTTTACCTTCTTGTGTGGAAGGTTCTTAGACATGAGGGCCTAGAAGGCAGAGCTAGACAAAAATGTCGAAAAATTAAAATGGATTTGTATAGTAAAAGGAGAGTAAATATGAATGATATAAATGTTGGAGAGAAAATAGCAGAATACCGAAAAGCACAAGGATTAAGTAGTCGAGAACTGGCAACACTCGTCAATATCACTCCTTCTATGTTAAGCCAAATTGAAAAGGGATCAGCCAATCCATCTCTACAAACTCTTAAATTAATATCCAACGCATTAAATATTCCTATGTTTAATTTCTTTTTGGAAGATACGAATGCTCAAAGTTTAGTTGTAAGAGCTGACAGGCGAAAAAAAATTACCTTTCCTGAAAGTGAAAGCTTATCATATGAGTTACTATCTCCCGATTTAAACGGAGCCCTCGAGCTTGCTCTGATGACTTTATTGCCGCAATCCTCTTCTTCTGAAGAACCAATCGAGCATAAAGGTGAAGAAATCGCATTTGTTTTAGAGGGAACTGTGACACTACAGTTAAATCAAGAGACAGTAACTTTATACAAAGGAGATAGTGTCAAAATTCCTTCTTATATGAAACATAAATGGGAAAATCCCTATAAAAAGAAAGCGGTAGTCATCTTTGCGATTACCCCTCCTACTTTTTAAGTATTTATCAAATGCATGAATAAGACTATATGAAAATCCCATTAACAAATAAGCCAACATTTCTAGAAGTTTATCCTAAAAATGTTGGCTTCATTTTTCTTCTAACCGAAAACATACGTAGCATGTCTAGGCTAACTTTACTTCTTTTATATCGACTATATCCGCAAACCATCCTAATATTGTTTGATGATGTTGAATAATCTCTTCTGCACGTAGTTGCTTCGAATCAAACGTACTATGCGTCCCTTGAATCAACGTTACTTTATATCCTTCACTAAACGCACGGCGAACAGTTGTATCTACGCAATATTCTGTTTGCAATCCACAAATGAACAGATGTTCAATTCCTTTTTCTCGCAAAACTTCCCGAAGATTTGTTTTATAAAAAGAATCTGGCGTTTCTTTTTCCACTACAGCCTCATTTGACATTGGAGCAATTTTAGAATGAATGTACCAACCTGCTGTTCCTTTTTCTAACGGATGTCCCTCAGATCCATTATGCTGCACGTAAATAACCGGAATATCATGCGCGCGACATTTTTGAATGACTTCCTGTAAATTTTGCAATAAGTCAGAGCCATTATGTACAGGTATACCTGCTGTATACATTCCTTCTTGTACGTCAATTACTACAAGTGCTTGCTTCATTACACACCAGTCCCTTCATTTTTATATTCCATCATCCAGCAATCTTCCACTACCCCTTCATGCAATTCATGTTCTTTTAATACTTTCACTTTTTGAAACCCACACTTCTCATAACAACGAATTGCTCTTTCATTACTCACTCTTGGATCCATTGCGATTGCGAATGCTCCTAATTGATTCTTCATATATGTAATTGCAGCCTGCACAAGTTCTGTACCAATTCCTCGGTTCCAGTACGCTGTTTCTCCGACAAATTGATCCATTCCCCACACATTTTCTCTCTCATCATATCCATATAACGCTTTCCATTCTGGATCTAAAGGCAACATTTGTATATATCCAATAGGCTTGTTTTGATATTCTACAATACACTTCTTCTTTTTATCTTCTGAATTACTTATATAACACTCTCGAACTTGCTGCGGTGATTGTGGTTTATCTCGTCCTTCATAAAGTGAAACTTCCATCAGTGGAGAGTTTTTTCATCTCCTACTGATGGTTAGTTGAACCAATCGGGCTTTTATGGACAGTTAGCTATCCCCCACCTGTCTTCCTCGTTTCTCTCTGAATCTTGAGGTGGGGGTCTTCTCGCCAGATATGATAAAGATTCTACTAAAAATTATATTTGTCAATATTATCCTTCGTAAACACAACCCGCTCTGGCAATACGATAATTCCATTTCCTTCTGCCTCATATTCATATCCTTGAATCGAATTTGGTTCTACTTTAACTTTTCCAACGCCAGGAACTTCAAAAGTATCACCTACTTTTAACTTTTTACCCTTCACCACCATCTCATTTGCAACATAAGTTGCAAGTGCACCTTGTTGCTTTACATCCCATAAACCAAACTGTTGAACTGTCCCGCGTTTTACGTAATCACGCATAACATTAGGGGTTGAAAATCCAGTAACAGCAACTTTCTTATCCATTTTCAAATTTTCTACAGCCTGTGCCATTGCTGGTAATGCAGTTGCATCAGGACAAATAACTGCATGAATGTCTGGATACGTTTTTAAAATACTTTCGCCTACTGCTAATGATTTTTGAGCATTGTTTTCACCATACTGGGTCGTCACAATTTCCCAATTTGGATATTTTTCCTTTATTATCTCTTTCGCTTTTGAAACCCATTGATTTTGATCCGTTACTGTTGGACTAGAATAGAAGAATGCTACTTTTCCTTTATCTCCAATTTGTGAAGCTGTCATTTGAATAAGCAAGTTCGCCAATTGCTCAGGTGTTCCTTGACTAATATAGAAAGAACGATCTTTCGGGTTTACATCAGAATCCCACGTTAATACGGTAATCCCCTTTTTCTTTGCACGCTGCAAAGCTTGAGATAAACCATCAACAGAAGTGGATGAAACCATAATTGCATCATAATTTTGGTTAATAAAGTTATTAATATATTTTACCTGTCCTGATACACTTGCTTCAGAAGGTCCATCATACTTTAAATTTACACCGAGCTTATCAGCCATTTCTTTTGCACCTTCTCCGCCCGATGTAAAGAATCCGACTCCAGTTAATTTTGGAATAAAGGCTAATTTCACATCTTTTGATTTTTTACTATTTGATTTTGTATTTGTACATGCCATAATAGAAGCAACAAACAACAATAGAATGATAAATATACTTATCTTCTTTTTCATGTTGTTTCCTCCTTATGTGAGACACTTTTTTTAGTGAAGAAATATCTTATATTTGAATGGCGCATTATAACTGAAAGAATTAAAATAATGCCAATTACTACATTAGATTGCTCATTTGTTAACCCCGTCATCTGTAATCCATATTGCATGATTCCAATAACGATACTGGCAAGAACGGTTCCTACTATACTTCCTTTTCCACCAGTAATAAGGGCACCGCCTAATACAACTGCTGTAATGACTGGTAAAATTGCTTCATTTCCTAAATCTGCTCGAGCTGATCCAAAATAAGCAGTTAGGAATATTCCCCCTAATCCACCTCCTAACCCCGAAAGCATATAGGCAAAAATGACAATGCGCTTCGTTTGAATTCCAGAATATTTAGCTGTTTTTTCATTTATACCTGTTAAAACTACATATCGACCGTATTTTGTATGCCGCAAGAGAATGGAGAACAAAATTGTCATAATAAGAAGTAACCAAAATAAATTCGGAATCCCTAATAATGCTCCATTTGCAAGTTGAACATACGAATCTGGCAACCCACTAATCCCTTCATATCCGGTTGCTTTAGATCCTCCTGAAATGACAAGAGCAATACCAGAATATAAAAACATTGTTCCTAAAGTTACAACCAATGGTTCGACAGTTGTCATTTGAATAATAAGTCCGTTTAAAAAACCAGCTAGTATACTTATGACAAGAGCAATCATTACAGCAATAACAATAGATATCCCATTCATCCACAATACACCAATAAGAATAGATGTAAGTCCCATAATTGATCCAACCGAAACATCGATTCCGCCTGTCATAATGACAAGTGTCATCGGTATCGCAGCAATTGTAATAAAAATAAAATCGTTCATACTAAACAATAAATTTCCTATATTAAAAAAATCAGCATTTAATAGGCTAAAAGCGATAAACTCGGTGAATAACAAAAGAAGGAGTGCTCCCTCCCACTGAAAAATCCAGCGAAAAGATTTCATATTTCAACCTCCCTTTGCTCCTGTTTCCTCCATTTTTGCACTACACTATCTAGAATAATAATGAGTAATAATAAAAATCCTGAAATTGCGTTGTTCCAAAAGGCTGGGATTTTCAAATATACTAATGAACTACTAATCACCTCTAAAAACAATGCTCCTAAAGTTGCACCAAAAACTGATCCAGTACCACCTTTTAAACTAATACCTCCGAGCACTGCAGCAGCGATTACTTGCAGCTCAATTCCTGTTCCTGTTTGATTCGGTACAAATCCAATATTCATAACAAATAAGCATCCAGCAATCGCAGCGGTTATTCCTGAAATCATAAAGGCCAAAATTTGCACTAACGCTACTTGAATCCCAATCAATCTTGCACCTTCTTTATTATCTCCTACCGCATAAAAATATCTTCCAAACGATATCTTTGTTAAAAAAAGATAAGTGGCTATTAACAAAAGTCCAATGAACCAAACCGTTATAGGAATCTCTAACCATGTTACAGAAGACAATTTTTTATAGTCGTATGGAATATCTTCAATCCATTTCCCTTCTGTATATATAATCATCAAACCTCGAATAATACCGAGCATACCGAGAGTCATAATAATTGCCGGGACACGAAATTTTGTCACACCTACACCATTTACAATTCCAATAAACGCACCAAGTAAAAGTGTAATTATAATTGCATAAAAAGAGTTATTCCCACTCTTCAAAAACATTCCGCATGAAGCAGCACATAACCCCATTATCGATCCAACTGATACATCAATATTTTTTGTAAATAATACAAACGATTGACCAATTGCAAGAACAATTAAAATAAGGCTTGATTTTAAAATAATCGAAAAAGAATCGAATTGAAGAAAATCTCGATTTATCATACTAACAAATATAATATAAAGAACTAACAGCCCTACAATAGAGGTTTCACGCATTTTGAGTGCATATGTAACATATTTCATTCTTTTGAAACCTCCTCTCCACCATAAGCAGTACGTGTAATGCAGTCTAATGAAATTTCTTTCTGTTCTAAATGTGAAACGATATTACCATTTCTCATTACATACACACGATTTGCTAAATTCATAATTTCTTCTAAATCTGAGGAGATCAATAATACAGCTAATCCATTTTCTCTTAGTTTATTAATTGTTTCATATATTTCTAGCCTCGCCTTTGCATCTATACCGCGCGTTGGTTCATCTAAAATAATGAGTTTTGGCTCGCAAGCGAGGTATTTTCCTAACACTATTTTTTGTTGATTCCCTCCCGACAAAGATTCTATTCTTTGGTTTGTATCATGAACCGTAATTCGAAATTTTTTAATATACTCGTTCGTTAAAGCGCTTTCTTTTTCTTGTTTTAAAAAAAATGTACTTAAACGATATAAGAGGACAGAAGTCATATTTTGCTGAACAGAAGCAATTGAGAAAATTCCATGCCCCGCTCGGTCTTCAGGTACATAGATCATTCCTGCATCAATTCTCCTTTTTGTTGTCCACGCTGTAATTTCTGTCTTCTCCAATAGTATATTTCCTGCTGTTACAGATGTAATACCATATAATGCTTCAGCTAGTTCCGTTCTTCCCGCTCCCACAACGCCTGCAATTCCAACAATCTCTCCTGCTTTTACTTCTAGTGAAATATCTCGAAATTTATGACTAGATAAACCATTCACTTGAAGTACTCGTTTTAACGCTGCTTTTTCTCTGTACAGATTCTCTTCCTTTTGCATTTCCTGGTATCCTTCCGGTAATAATCCTTTTAACAACATATCGTAAGTAAATTCATTTACCTTACCTTGATTAGAAATTACCCCATCACGTAAAATAGCTACTTGATTTGCAATTGCAAAAATTTCTGGAAGCCTATGTGTAATATAAATTATTCCAATTCCTTGTTCACTCAAATTTTTCATTACAACAAATAGACTTTTAATTTCGTTTGCTGTTAACGTCGATGTAGGCTCATCTAAAATCAGAATCTCTGCCTCTCTTATTAATCCTCTAACTATTTCTACTAATTGCTGCTGGGCAATAGACAACAATGACGCATGTTTCTCTAGCTGTAAATTCCAGCCAAGTTTCCTCATAAGTACATCTAATTTCGTCCGAAGCTGTCTCTTATTTTGCTTCATACCTAATAAAATATTTTCCTCAATAGTCATATTCGGAAAAATAAGCGGTTCTTGCGGAACTAAATAAATACCATTTCGATGAGCTTCAGATGGATTAAAAAATGTAACAGGTCTCCCTTTTATTTTGATTTCTCCTTCATCATATGTGTACAATCCTGTCAATATCTTCATAAACGTTGACTTTCCAGCCCCGTTACCACCAACTAATGCAAAAATATCCCCTTTCTTTACTGTTAAATCGATTCCTTTTAGTACTGGTTGCTGTAAGAATGATTTTTTTACATTTTTAACTTCCAATAAAGGAAATGGTTCCAAACTTCTTTCACCTACCTTTAACACGAAACAATTTTTCAAGCTCTAATGTTTTTCTCTACTTGTTTTGTAGCATTGTATATCTTTTTCTTCATATCTAGAACTTATCTTTCTCAAGTAATTTCCAACTGCTGACGGTATAAATAAAAATTTATATACATATGTTGAAGAGATGGCAAGCATGATGTAGCTAAACTTTGAAGAAAATTTGTGAACGAAAGCTGCTTGGCATTATTACAAAGATCATCTGATCAAACAAGAAGTTGTCTCCTTACTACATATATCTAGAAATAAGGTTGTCCGTTTACTATACCATTTTACTTTTTCGACATATCAGTCACTGCTATGCAGAATACAGCATGACCCGTACTCGCTTTATCCTTTTGTTTTAAACCTTGCATGTGGCAAAAAAGGCCCTGACCGCTTCTATGCATGACCAGATGCTCTCGTCCGCTTAAAAAGAAAGAGGGTTTTTATGTCGATTTTTTAATTTGTATTTATATAAAGAAGGAACGGACTGAAGGAGCGTGGAATATAATGGCTGCTCTATTAGCTTATGATGCCGGAACTGGTAGTATCCGAGCTGTCTTATTTGATTTACAAGGTAATCAACTTGCTGTTAGTCAACGAGAATGGGTTCACATAGAAAACTCCCGATATCCGGGTTCAATGGATTTTGATGTAAAGGAAAATTGGAAACTTATTCAAGACTGCACAAGAGATGTACTACAAACCAGTGGGATTCCTCCTTCTTTTATTCAAGGAATTAGTGCAACAAGCATGCGCGAAGGATTTGTTTTATATGACAAGAATGGTACTGAAATTTGGGCGTGTGCCAATGTTGATAACCGTGCGGCGGCGGAAGTTACACAACTTAAACAAATACGATCTCACCTTGAACAAGATGTATATACAATATCAGGGCAAACATTCGCTCTAGGTGCATTACCAAGATTAAAATGGATTGCGAAACATCAACCTGACATTTATGAAAAAGCACATTCTATTACAATGCTAAACGATTGGATTTTATATAAGTTGTGCGGTGTATTACAAATGGATCCTTCCAATGGATGTACGACGGGAATTTTTAATTTACATACTAGAAATTGGGCTCCAGAATTAATAGAGAAATGCAACCTCTCATCAGTACTCTCACCGAAAATAAATGAAGCCGGAACTATTATTGGAAACGTAACAAAACAATGCGCAGCAGAAACTGGATTATTCGAAGGAACGCCTGTTGTTACTGGAGGCGGAGATGCACAAATGGCTTCTCTCGGTTCTGGAATTGTCAAGAGCGAGCAAACATTTATTTGCGGAGGAAGCTTTTGGCAACAAGAAGTAAATATAAGCAATCCTGTACTAGATCCAAACGCTCGCATTCGTGTAAATTGTCACGTTCTTCCTACTCTTTGGCAGTACGAAACAATTGCCTTTTTTCCCGGTCTTGTTATGCGCTGGTTTCGGGACGCTTTCTGTCAGGAAGAAAAGCAACGAGCAAAAGAACTAGGTATCGATGCTTACGAATTATTAGAGGAACAAGCAAAACATGTCCCAGTTGGATCACACGGTATCATTCCGATTTTTTCTAATGTTATGAACTATATTTCTTGGCGACATGCATCTCCCTCTTTTATAAATTTAAACTTAGATTCTGAAAAGTGCGGGAAGAAAGAAATGTTTCGGGCAATTGAAGAAAACGCAGCTTTCGTAACATATGGAAATTTAAAGTTAATTGAAGAATTAACGGGACAATTCCCGAAAGAAGTAACTTTTGCCGGAGGGGCTTCAAAGGGAAAACTATGGTGTCAAATTGTTGCTGATGTATTAGGCGTTCCTGTAAAAGTACCAGTGGTCAAGGAAGCAGCTGCTTTAGGAACAGCAATTGTGGCGGGGATTGGTGTCGGTATTTATCATTCAATGGAATCTATTTCCGAACAATTTGCAAAATGGGAAACAACTTATATACCGAACAATGAAAATCATAAACAATATCAAAAGCTATACAAAAACTGGAAGGATGTATATCAGCAGCAACTCCAATTAGCTGATCAAGGATTTACTTCTCATATGTGGATTGCACCCGGCGCTCTGTAAATTGTTACAAAAAGGAGTGAAAAGTATGTTAAAGGTGAATGAAGAAGATTTCTCCTATCGCTTCGGCGATAATGGACCAAAATATTTAGTAAAGGGCCCTAATATTGATATAGGTGTAGTTGTCATTAAACCTGGGCAAGATTTTCAAAATCATTATCATACAACTTGCGAAGAAGTTTTCTACGCATTAGAAGGTGAGATAGATTTCTATATTAATCACGTAAAAGTTCCTATTAAACAAGGCGACGTCTTACAAGTTCATCCTCATGAATCTCACTATCTCATCAATCGCTCTTCTCAAAATTTTAAAGCGCTCTTTATTAAATCGCCTCATTTACAAGAAAAAGATACTGTACAAACAGAAAATCCAAACTGTAATTAAGGAGTGATACCCTATGACTTGGGGATTTCAAAATCGCCTAAACACTATTTTGCCTGATGGAAAAGCAGTTATGTTAGCAATTGATCATGGTTACTTTTTAGGACCCATTCATGGATTGGAACAGCCTCATGAAACAGTAAAAAGCTTACTTCCATATACCGACTCCCTCTTTTTAACGAGAGGCGTTCTTAATTCTTGTATACCTGAAGATTGTAAAACCCCTATGGTTCTTCGTGTATCAGGTGGTGCGACTGTAGTTGGAAAAGATCTTGCGAATGAAACAATCGTTACACCAATAAAAGAAGCTTTGCGTCATAACGTAGCTGGCGTGGGCGTATCTGTCTTTATTGGATCTGATTATGAAACACAAACTGTAACAAACCTTGCTAATGTTGTATCTGAAGCGCATGATTACGGCTTACCTGTACTCGGAATCACCGCAGTAGCAAAAGAACTTCAAAAACGAGAAGCACGTTTTTTGGCGTTAGCTTCACGTGTATGTGTTGAAATGGGTGCCGATATCGTTAAAACGTATTACTGTGAAGGCTTTGAAAAAATCACAAGTACATGTCCGGCTCCAGTTGTGATTGCAGGTGGGCCAAAGTTAGACACAATTGAAGCGGTGCTTACGATTACATACAATGCACTGCAAGAAGGGGCAGTCGGTGTCGATATGGGGCGGAATATTTGGCAATCTGAACATCCGGCTGCGATGATTCAATCGATTCATGGTATCGTAAAAAATAGATTAAATGTAAAAGAAGCTCTAGAATTATATAATACGATTATAAGTTAACCATTCAGATAGCATTTATGTTCACAATATAAGAACAAGTAATTTGCTTTATCCAAATTACTTGTTCTTTTCTAATTTCATATATTTTCTTACTTGTTGTATCAATCCTGTTGTCAATTTTCCCCTTTCTCCTCCGACATCTCAATAACTCTATCTAATTTCTTCTCAATTTCAACTAAAGAAGCTCTTTGACTAGATTGATTGATGAGTCGTGATCATATAAACGCTCCCAACGAAACAAAAAATAATACAATTAAACCGAAAAAGAGAATAATAACAATGATATTTATGATTGAAAAATGGTCTACCATCCTATCTATCCTCCTATTTCTTCTTAATTATTAGGGTATGTTAGTTTTTATTATTAATATTCTACTTAAAAGATCATTAAGTTAAGAGGTTATTCCCTTACAAAACTTTAATGTTGAGTCTAATTTTTCTTTCTCTTTCAGCAAGTCCATTAATTGACAAGCAGCTACTGCAAACTCTGCAAATGCAGTACCTTTTGCGGTTATTATTGTGTCTTCCACTTCAATATCTGTTCCTGTATATACCGATGTTTCAAACAGGGCTTTGTTATTCTCATATGTATGCTGAAGACACGTAAATTTTCTATCGTTAAGTACTCCTGCTTTTCCCAACAAAATGGCGGAAGCACATATAGAAGCAATGGGAATATGTAAGTTAAAGGCGTTCATTAATGTCTCACTAACAATTCCCTTATCTACTATTTCATGAACACCATCTCCTCCAGAAATAAGGACTAGATCAAATTCATTTACTGTAATTTCAGATAAAGAAGCTTCGACTTGAGTCCATAACCCACCGATACTTTCTACTGGTTTACCATCTACAGAGACGGTAGTAATTTTTGCTTTACCCACTTTTCTAAGCAAAAATAATGCGTGAGCTATTTCGAAATCAGCATATTGTGGATAGGCAAGAAATAATACTTTTTTCATACGATAATCCTTCTCCTTTACACTTGTTATTCAATTACTTATAAAACCTTAAACATTCCTATCAAATACTTTCAGACTATTATCTGCTCTTAAATTGCGAAGGTTTTCATTATCAAATTATTAGAATAGTCAATATAAAATCTTGTATAATGAAAGCAGTAATAAAAATCTACTATATCGGACGGTGTTATATATGAATGAAACTCTTACCTTACAAGAATACTCTTTTAATTATCAATCTCAAATTTTAGATTTAATCCTTTCCATCCAACAAGATGAATACAATATTCCTATTTCAAAAGAGGATCAACCTGATTTACTTAACATAGAAAGCGTTTACCAATCTGGTAACGGTAACTTTTGGGTTGCACTTTATCAAGGAGAGGTTGTAGGCACTATCGCTCTTTTAGATATTGGCAATCGTCAAGTAGCATTGAGAAAAATGTTTGTGAAAAAAGAGTTTAGAGGCAAAATATTTCAAACAGCTAGTCTTTTATTACATAATGCGATTGCATGGGCAAAGACAAAAGAAGTGAAAGAAATATACTTAGGAACGACGTTACAATTTGTCGCGGCCCATAAGTTTTATGAGAAACATGGTTTCGAAAATATAGAACTTAACAAGTTACCTACCAATTTTCCTATCATGCAAGTAGACAAAAAGTTTTATAAATACATCGTTTCCTAACGAAAAGACAATCTAAGACCTGAAACTAAAGGTTTAGATTGTCTTTATTTTTATGTGTTTAACGTACTTTTTGAAGTAATGTCGCCCATTCTTCTTTTAACAAAGAATACATAATCGCATCGTGCATCACATCATTTTGAATCATATATTTTCGAAGTAACCCTTCTTCCGCAAAGCCTACTTTTTGTAATAATTTACGGGATAATTCATTTTCCGGGTACACAACTGCTGAAATTCTCTCAAAATAAAGTGTTTCAAACCCATATGTAAGAATTGCTTGTAGTGCTTCTGTCGCATATCCTTTTCCCCAATACGTTTCATCAAGTTCATAGCCGATTTCAGCTCGTTTATGTCTGTTATTAATAAGATGAAAACCGCACGTTCCAATTAGTTGATCTGTTCCTTTTAATACAATTCCCCAGCGAAATGCAGAACCTTCTTCATATCTGTTCCTAAAATTTTTGATGACGTTTTTTACTTCTTCAATATTTTGAAACGAATCCATTCCAAAATATCGAATAACAGGTTCTTTTATAAAATATTGAAACATTGTATCTGCATCAACTAACGTTAATTCTCTTAACTGCAAACGATCTGTTTCTAAACTAGGAAATCTTTCCATTCTCTTTCCCCCTTAATCTAATGAACTGCAAATTTCAATAAAATTCCCGTCTGGATCAGAAACGTAAGAAACGGTTTATCCCCATGGCTTTATAACAGGCTCTACTAATACTGTTACACCATGTTTTTTTAGCGTATGTATTGTTTCATTCACATCACCAACCACAAATCCAATCTCAAATGTAGATGATTTTGATAACGTCTTCGGAATTGATAATCCCGTTAACTGTTGAACACTTTCTCTACTATTGATTGCCAAAATTGTGGAACCTGTATCGAACTCAACATATGTACCGTGCTCCCCCTTTATTGGTAACTGTAAAATATCACGATAAAAACGGATGCACTCCTCATATTGCTTCGCATATAAAGTGAAACTTCCATCAGTGGAGAGTTTTTTCATCTCCCACTGATGGAAAGCCCGTCCAATCGGGCTTTTACGGGCAGTTATCCCCCACCTATCTTTTTTAGAAAAGCGGAAGCGGCACGCTCAGAAGCGCAGGACGCCCATGTCCCTGACAAAGAGGCGCTTTTTGCCTCGTCGGAGGGGGCGAAACGACCGGAGGTTCTAGCCGCTAGAGCTGGACAACGTTTCTCTCTGAATCTTGAGGTGGGAGTCTTACTGCCCACGAATAGCGGGATAAAATGATATATTTCATTTGAAGTTTCGCGTTTCTCCCCCTCCTTCACATCCTTTCTACATTTGACAAGAAATACAAAAATCCTTTAATTTTTTCATGAATAAACATCCCTATAGTTACAAATGCTAACAATGGAGGTGTGTTAAGATGGAACCAATGCTTTGTCCAAGTTGCAAAACGAACCGTACACGATTCAACATTATTGAACAATCAGTAAAACCGGTAAAATTAAATCCACAGACTGGTCAGATTGAAGAAGAATATACAAATGATAATATAAGTGCATTTCATATGGCTTACCAAGGTCCTACATACCGTGTACAATGCGCTGCGTGTGGATTAATTGAAAACCCAGAGCAATTTATTAAACCCGCACAAAATCAATCTTTTTAATTGTTAAAATAATGCTGCCCCCAAAGGTTATTATTACACAACTTTGGGGGCAACTTCTTTTATTCCTTCTCGATACGTACAAAAAATTGTTGTCATTTTTCTTGCAGTATTCACAGATAAATTATCTTTGCACATTCATTATTATTTAATGTGTAGAGATGAGTTGAATCTTTTCAAAGAATGCTTGTAATCGTATAAATTCTTCTTCATTTCCACGTGTTGTAAAAATTTCTTGTTCCTGATGAAAAACAACAATAGCAGGAAACGTTTTAAAAAGCGCAAATACATGCTTCGTTTCTTTTATTTTATTAATTTGATGAAAAGGTATTTGTAATGAAATCGGGAGCTTTCCAAATATTTCACCGTAAAATAATAACTGCTGTTCAGTATAAGCTAAAATACCTTTCACAGGAATAGGATTTGCATTTGGTGTTCCTACTAAACCAGACATTCCATTTTGCATTTCGTAATAAGCTGAGGTCATTCCTTGTATATTTTCAGTTGAAGATATCCTCTCTTGAAATTCTTTCATTGCTTGTTCTTTTAGACCCATGTTTATCACTCCATTAATTAAGATGTATATGAAATATTTTACTAGAAAAGAGAAAATAAATATGGATAAAAATGTTACTTATTGACTGAAAATTTTCATCCTATATATTTATCTAAAACATCCCTTCTTCTTCGAAAGCCAATCTTCCCATGCATCTTCATGCTGTTTCACAAAGAGCGGCGGGAATTGGTCAATTGGAAAATACTTAAGCTCTAACGTTTCATTACCATCTGTTTTTAACGTTCCGCCTACTGTCTTGCATTGAAAAAAGAACACAATCGTCTGCGCTTGATCTCCATTTGGGTATTCATCGTAATATTTCGTATACACGCCAATTAAATGTTCAACTGTTACTTTTAATCCTGTTTCTTCATATACTTCACGAATGGCTGTTTCTTCAGCAGATTCACCAAGTTCCATCGCACCACCAGGAAAACCCCACGCATTTCTATCTCCTCGTTTTTGCAGAAGCACTTCGCCTTCTTCGTTACAAATAAGTCCACCTGCAAAATTAAGAAAGATTCGTTCAGACCCAACTTTCTCTCGAATAAAACGAATATAATCCAGCTTTTTAGTCATATACATCCCCCTATATTACTCCATACATTTTTCTAAATCGTACCAAATAAACATGATATAATCATAATATACAGAAAGGACTGAATACAATGTTAACATTACGAGATACAGTAAAAAATCTACTCCATGAAAATGAAACGATCCTTTATCACACACAATGTTCTCTATCTTTATTTCTACATAAAGGACCATCTGTACCGGGAGTTATACTAACAACAAATAAAAGATTGTTGTTTATATATAAAGAAAAAGATACCTCTAATCCTACACGATATGAAGAATACATTTACAAACATATTGAGGAAGTAAAAGAACACCCTTATTTTTTCAGCTTTCACATCGCTATTTACTACAACAATGATTGGGTACAATTTCGAGATATCTATGATAAAAATGCAAGAAAGCAACTTTGTTCCATTATACAAAAGCAAGTTACAAGTAGCCCTATATCCTAAGGCTACTTATTTATGTATCTCTTCACTAAAACATGTTCTACATTGTAGTATAACGAAAAATAGTTTTATTTTTTAGAAAATTTTGTTAAAATATTCAAAAAGATTGTACCGGAAAGGAAGAAACAAATGATACATAAATTAAAAGAAAATATCTCTTCTGTTTTTGTCGGAAAAGAAAATGTGATTGATCTCCTCTTAGTTTCTTTATTAGCAGATGGACACGTCTTATTAGAGGATGTACCTGGAACAGGAAAAACATTGCTGGCAAAAACAATTGCGAAAAGTATTGGCGGGCAATTTTCACGTGTACAGTTCACACCTGATGTATTACCGAGTGATGTAACGGGTATTGAATACTTTAATCCGAAAACAAGTGAATTTGAACTGCGCCTTGGTCCTGTTATGACAAATTTATTATTAGCAGATGAAATTAACCGTGCGATGCCACGTACGCAATCGAGTTTATTAGAAGCGATGGAAGAAAGACAAGTAACACTTGAAAAGCAATCCACACTTCTTCCGAAACCATTTTTCGTAATCGCAACGCAAAATCCAATTGAATCACAAGGAACATTCCCTCTTCCAGATGCTCAGCTTGATCGCTTTTTAATGACCGTTTCGATTGGTTACCCTTCTCCAGAAGAAGAGCTACAAATGATGCGACGTTTTCGAAAGAATAAACCGTTAGACGCTCTTCATCCGGTCATCTCACTAGAAGATATAATCCAATTACAAAATAAAGTAAAAGATGTTCATGTATCGGAACCTTTGGAAGACTACATCATCAAACTCGCTAACGCAACTCGTAATCATGATTTTATTGCAAATGGAATTAGTCCGCGCGGAACACTCGCTTTAGTGAGGGCAATTCAAGCTCTTGCCTTTTTACGTAATCGCGAATTTTGTACACCAGAAGACGTACAATTTCTACTTCCTTACATTTGGAAGCATCGTATTATTTTATCTATGGAAGGCGCTCTTCGTGCGACAAAACAAGAGATGATAGAAGCAATTTTGAAAGAAGTTGATGTGCCGGTGGAGATTGAGCAAACATGAATGGTCAACGTCTCGTCTCCGTCCCATTAGTATTTCAAAAACATATCGTTCAATTAACGATTCCAATTGCCCTGTTGTTCACATTTTACTTACCGCAATCACTTATCATATATCCATTTCTGTTTTACTATATATTTTCTTTTTTTATTTATCGATATGTGACTTACATAGAGAATCACTTTCAAATTATCAATAAGAAACAAACAACAAGGCTATTTCCTGAAGAAAACGGACAACTATCCGTTATGTTACAAAATGAAGCAAAATTACCGCTAGTGAATGGAAAATGTTTTTTTCATATAAATCCATCGCTCGTTATGCAACCAAGCAACAGTCTAGATCAAATATCAAAAACGCTCTTTTCTTTCCCATTTTCACAACGCGCTCGCTCACAGAACATATGGGATTTAACGTTCACAGCGACAAGACGAGGCGTTTTCCAAATTGAACAGTTTGAATGCATCATTGGTGATCCCTTTAACATCATTCAAGTTCATTTACCAATTATGCATAAATTAAAAACAGAAATTATTGTCTATCCTACCCCGAAGCAAGTTGCAGGGCTACAAGAAATACAGCAACTAGTACTAGGCTCTTACAGAACAAATTTTTCTTTTTTTCATGATGAAACGTCCATTGTCGGAGTAAAACAGTATGAAAGGGAATCATTTCGTGCCATCCATTGGAAGGCATCAGCAAAAATGCAAAGTTTGCAAGCTAAGCAATATGAAGCAGTAAAAAATTACAGCTGGACAATTTGTATCTGCCTTGCCTCAGATCGAGGACTTGGATGGAGAGAAAATATGGAAGACTTGATTTCTTATGCAACATATATTTGTCAAATTGCAACAGAAAAGAAAATTCCCTTTGAATTATTTATTAGTATTTTAGTAGCAGATGGACCGCTGCACTTGACGTTGAATGATGGTCCCACGCATTATGCAAAAGTATTGGAAGAACTTGCACGTATTTCAGAAGATAGTACATTACTGCCGCGAGATGGTTTTCTGCATTATATGCTGCGAAAAAGAGCGAGGTCGTCTACACTATTTTTCCTTGGCGTCCCTAAGCACCATATCCCTCATACAATGCAGCCAACATATATTGTTCACGATGAAGGAGTGGTGGAACAACTTGAATACATGGCTACGGTACGTTAATAATTTTATTCTTCTTCTCCTCCTTTCCTTATTAACTGAAAAAGGAGAAGTTGTACACATAGTTTTGTTTCTTCTAGTCAGTCATATTTGCTTGCTGCCTATTATGAAAATTAGTAAAAAGAAAAATAGTTGGCTTACAGCACTATTTATTCTACAAGTCATTGTTTGCTATTGGTTGGCGTTATTTTCTTCTATAAGTTCCGTATTATTGCCGTTTTTCTTTTTTCTTATGTACGCAAAAGATGATGTTTCACCCTTCCATAAATTATTAGGAGCATTTCTATGGTCTTTTTGTTCCTTTCTCCTCCATATGCAATTTCCATCCATATGGGAAATAGGATTACTTATTTTGTATACACTTCTAACATTATGGATTACAAGTTTTAATCGAAACCAACAAATGTTGCGTTTGTTCTCAATTACAGCTATCGGGATTTTGGGTTTTTTATTCATCCCCATACTCTCTTACGTACGAACTGGTATCGCTTATGCTCTGCAATGGATTGCTTTAGGATTAGGATATATTTTAAACCCACTATTTCTATCGGCTGAACGGAAGCAGAAAGATGATTCTTTGAATCTTAATTTAGGTCAGGGTAATTCGCCGCCTCCACCGGTTCCAGAAAAAGAATATGATCCATTCATTTTACAATCTATTACCATCCTTATCATAGTAGTTGCTGCCATATATGTGATTCGGAAACTATATAAGAGGCGTCATGAAATCAAATTTGGGCGTATGTCTTCCTATGACCCTATCGTTGTTGGTCCAGAACAAGGAAATATACAAAAGCGAAACCGAAAGTTACGACCACCAAACAATGCAATTCGCAAAGAAATTTTTAAACTTGAAAAAAATTAAAACCGCCCTTAAATCGGCAACGTGGTGAAACAGTGGAACAGTGGATGGAAAGACTTGGCACTGAAGAAGACATATATATTCAGTCCAACATTATTATAGAAGCATATAGTACTGCCAGGTATGGAGAGAAAGAAGATAACACCCTTCTTCAGCAATTCAAAACAGAAGCGCATACATTATATAACTACAAAAAGGTAGCTAATAAGAAAAAATAATATAAAAAGCTTTCAAGACCTCCATGAAAGCAATGTAAAAAATAAAGGAGAGTATGCATTAGTCATTTACAACATGTGCTCTCCTTTATTTTATTAAGTGAAAACTACCATCATTATTTTTTTGTTTATTGCTGTCTAAATTTAGAAATTAAGATTTAATCAAAACATGCTCTAATTTATTATCTTTCTCCTTCTAAAATAACAGCCACTAAAAAAAGAATGAATTTCCCTACAATTCCTCTTGCGTAATTCCTTTCTTGTAGTTAGAATGAATTATAGTTAGGTAATCTAATTAAAGGAGTAGACATAAAGAAAATGCGTAAGAACGGAAAAGGAACATATTCAGATGATACCTTACCAAGATTGGGTATTCACCCTTATTTAGACCTTATTAATCACTCTGCATCATCAAGTACAAACCGTAATGATGCCTCTATGGGCTTAATCATGTTATGGTTAAGCGATAATATCTTAGATGTAATGGATCAAGAGTTAGCTCAATTCGGGATTACAGAAAGCAAACTTGATTTGCTAATCTTAATAACTCTGCATGATAACAAAGTGATAACTCCTTCAGCAATAGCTGAACGTTTAGGAATTAGGCGGGCATCTGCAACTTCTATGATTGATTGGTTGGAAAAAAGAAACCTTGTTACACGAAAACCCAGCTCGTTTGATCGTAGAAAAATCTATGTCAGTATTACCGAAGAAGGCCGTACGTTTGTTGAAAAAGTATTGCCAACATATTGGTCCGTTTGTGCCTCTATTTTTGATGAATTAGATCCTACTGAGCGCCAAGTATTTGAGAAAATCATCAAGAAATTAAATGAAAATATGCAAGTACGACTTGGAGTTGGGCGATAAATAACAATTAACAGCTACCTATCCAAAGCGATAGTAGCTCTTTTTCAACTATTTAATTAGGTTATCTAACTATAAGTTAATATAATTAAAATAAAGGTGAAGGTGATTTTATGATCGCGATCGATTTTGAAAAACAGCACAACTATAATCTTATGACACTCATATTATGTTGGACTGGAATGGTTGTTATGTCCAGTTTATATGTAAGTATCCCACTCATTACCATGTTTAGTGATAATTTTCATGTTTCTCTATCGCAAGCAGCTACAACTTCTAGTATATTTTCAATAGGTTTTGCTAGTGGATGTTTTATTTACGGTGCGATTTCTGAAAAATATGGCCGCAAAAACGTTATATGCATTGGACTAATTTCTTTAAGTGTCATTTCATTACTGCTTGGAATGGTTCATTCTTTCTCATATATTGTTATATTAAGAGGTCTACAAGGTTTAGCTGCTGCAACATTTTCACCAGTAGCGTTAGCGTACACACTAGAAGTATTCCCTAACGAAAGAAAGGTTGGTGCTGTTGGTTTTATTAGTACAGGATTCCTCGTTGCCGGAATCGTCGGTCAAGTGTTTAGTGCTTACGTAAGCCAACAATTTCATTGGCAATTTGTTTTTTACTCCCTTTCTGCAGTTTATATTCTTACTGCATCAATAGTGTTCTGGTTACTACCAACAAGTATAAGTCATAATCAAAAGAAAAATATTTGGGAGCCAATGAAGCAACTCGGCATTGTCTTTACTAATAAAAATCTAATATTTAGTTACGTAATAGCGTTTGTTCTACTCATGTCTTTCGTTAGTATGTACACCACCTTAGGACAATATTTAACTAATCTACCTTTCAAAATGAACAATCACGAACTTCTTTATATTCGTTCATTCGGGGTCCTAGGAATGATATTGTCTCCACTAGCAGGTAAATTAGCAAAACGTTTTAGCGTTCTGTTTGTACTTCGGTGGGCGCTACTTCTCTCCATTTTCGCCCTAGCTTCGATGGGCTTTCTTACAAACATATTCTTTTTAACAGTAATGAGTATAGTCTTTGTAAGTGGCATTGCACTCTCCGTACCTTCTTTAGTTTCTCTTGTTGGTCAATTAGGAGGTAAAGCTCGTAGTATTGCAATATCAATGTACACAGTCATTTTATTTGCTGGAACAAGTTTTGGTCCAATTATCTCTTTTACATTTATGAAAGCTTTCAGTTTCACTACGACGTTTATTCTATTTGCAGCCATACTCGGTCTAGGCTTACTTGCAGCTTGTCTCGTTAAGCATGAAAATTCACCAATAGTTGAAGTGAAATAAAGAGATTTCCGCTACTTTTAATATGTAATGATTCATTCCATCACATAAAAAAGAGGATACCTTTATATCCTCTTTTTTATCATACATTTCCCTATTTCTTTACGCTGTCACAATATGTTCCACACACTCAGGTAAATGTTTGAGCTTTGTTTTTAAAAAGGCCGGTTGTGTATTAAACAGATGTAATTCTTCTATTGATACCCACTGAAATTCAAACTCTCGACCACCATCTTCTCTTATAAAAGAACCCGTTTTCGGAATAACGCAATCTTCTAAATGAGTTTCATAGTAAAAACCAATTTCATGAAACTTATGATTATCATATGTAAAAAACTTCTCCACAATCCAGATTAATCGTTTTACATTTGCATTCGCTTCTAATTCTTCTTGAAGCTCTCTTTTCAAAGCAGACTCACTACTTTCCAGCATTTGAACTCGTCCGCCAGGTAAACACCAAAAATTATCTCCCTTCCCGCGATGAAGAAGAACCTGTCCATTCTCTATACATACTGCCACTACGCGATAATTAAAACGTTTCCCATCCTCTGTAAAAACAATATCCATCCCGATTTCCTCCTCATATCTATCTGATCAATAAAAAACCCACAAATTCCATTATAAGAAATTTGTGGGTTTTTTCCTAATTATTCCGCAAAATTTTTCGCAACTTCTCTCGCTTGTGCAATTGCTTTTTCTTTAATACTCTCTGCTTCATTCGGCATTTGATTCATACCTTCTACAAAAATAGATTGCACATCTGTAATTCCAACAAAGCTCATAATGGCCCGAAGATAACGATCTCCAAATTCCATTTCTTTTGCTGGTCCTTCTGAGTATATACCACCGCGTGCTTGAATATGAACGGTCTTTTTACCAGATAACAAACCAACAGGACCCTCTGCTGTATACTTGAATGTTTTTCCTGCAATACAAATTGTATCAATATACGCTTTCATAAGCGGTGGAAAACTAAAATTCCACATCGGTGTTACAAATACATATTTATCCGCTTCTACAAATTGATCTGTTAATTTATTAATTGCAGCGACCTTACTTTGTTCTTCAGCAGAAAGATTTTCAAACGCTGTCCCTTGTTGTAGCTTTCCCCATCCACTAAATACATCCGCATCAATGTACGGAATATTAGTTGTATATAAGTCAAGTTCAATAATTTCATCATTTGGAGCCTCGTTACGATATACTTCTAAAAAAGCTTGTCCAACTGATAGTCCATATGATTGATCTGGTGTTTTTGGATTTGCAGTAATGTATAAAACTTTGTTCAATTGCGATCTTTCCTTTCGAAATATAAATTCAACCCTCCTTATATTTCCTTTTATATTGATTTTTATTAAAAATTTTATATCGTTTTGCTATTTACATCATTTATATACTTTACAAATAACACGCGACTTCCACCTTTTCCGTCATAGTTTGTATGTACAGATACTCCATCCACTTCATCATCCCCTCTTTCAATTTCAAATCCAATCTCACGATGAAATTGAATAGACTTTTTGTTAGCTGGAGATGTTATTGCTTTAACAACGTGACAGCCATTGGAACGAACTGCATCAAAAAAGGAAGAATACAATGCCGATGCAATCCCTTGTCTTCTAAATTGCGGATTCACACCAATGAAATGAACATATGCCTCATCCTCAAAAGTTTGCGAGAAAAAGCCACATAAAAATCCCGCAATTTCACCATCCTTTTCAATAATAAAACTTGTTTCTTGAAAATGAACAAAAAAGAGCTTTGGCAGCATATCTGCCATCGGTCTCCCGCCCCACCAGTCATTCATAACAGAATGAATTGTAGTATAATCCTCAGGTCTAATTTTCCTAACGTGCATATGTCATACCTCTCTTTTTCCATCAATGTTTATATTATTAGATATTAAAATACATATTCCTTTTTAACTTCCAGATTCATATGAGATAATTAAATTAAAATAAATGAAATTAGGTGAAAAATATGTACAAAAAGCCTTCTTTTGGCGAGAAAAAGCAGCATATAGAATACATCTCACGCCCAAGCTCTTATGCAATTATTTTTAAAGAAGATACTAGTAAAATAGCCGTTATCCAAAATGGAGTAAGATACTTTTTACCTGGCAGTGGAATAGAAAATGGTGAAACAAAAGAAAGCTGCTTACATCGCGAACTATTAGAAGAATTAGGCTGGGAAATTGAGGTGCAGCAGTATATTGGAAATGCCGAGCGTTACTTTTATGCTGAAAAAGAAGATATACATTATTTAAATGATGGTCACTTTTACATATGTAGCAAAATACGAGATTATCATGTTCCTACAGAAGATAGCTACATTTTACATTGGGTATCTTCTTCTGAAGCACAGCAGTTGCTTGTTCACGATCATCAACAATGGGCTGTGAGGCAAGCAATGTTAGTACACAAACAAAAATAATTACCTTTTTCGACTCTTTTATTCCACAAAAAGTAAAATTAATCTTTAATCACCATATTTAACCAATACTTTTATTGGTTTTATTTTTTCTTCACTCAATTCTTGAAAACAATGAATTAATTCTCGATGTGTTATTTCATGTTCAAATAGCTGACTTATAAATCGAGTATGCTTCACATACTGTAAGAACCAGTTTGCATGTCTTTTATAATCTAATCCATCACTAGAACCAACTATACGTAGTTCCTTTTCATAGAACTCTGATGTTAAATAAAATTCTTCTTTTTTCCATTCAAGATGCCTTTTTCCGCATAAAACAAGCGAATGTTGTTCCATCTTTCCCCATCCTTTAATAACTATAACTGTCTTCAATTAACATAGTTCCTTTTTAAATAAGTGCATACCATTTCGTATATGATACAACTCGTATTCTCTCTGAAACTCAACAGAAAATAGAATTATATTCCACCCATTCCATTGTATTACTTTTTGCTTATTTTCTTCAATTCAAAAAATTAAAACTGTTTTTCATAACATTATTTACACAATCTGAACACAAAAAAAATGACCACACCTCTCTCGGTGTAGTCATTTCCATACTAACTTACCTTCTTTAAATTCAATACTGGCTTCTTCACTGTTCCTTTTTTCACAATATATAACCCAGCGAAAATAACAAATCCACCGAACAACTGCATAATGTTTACCTGTTCGCCAATCGTTACGGCCGCAAATATAACAGCAAATAACGGAACGAGATACATATAAACCATTACTTTCGTTGAACCAATTTTACTAATTCCAACGTACCACATTGCAAGTCCAAAAATTGTGGCAAAAACAATAGAGTAACCTAATGATCCCCAGCTTAACATGTCAGTTGGCCATGTTAACGATTCGACATTTATAAAGCAGTATAATACAAGTGGCACAATTCCTAACAAAGTCGACCAAGCAGTTACGCGCATTGCAGAATATTTCGTTATAAGCGGCTGAGCCAGAATCGGATACCAGCCCCATGCAATCGACGCGGCTAATCCAATAAGATTTCCAATCCATGCATATTCATATGCAGATTGATTCGTATGCCCTGTTAATAACACAAGTGCTGCACCGCTAAAAGATAGTATAGATCCGATTTGTATTTTTAGAGAAAAGCGTTCTTGTTTATGTAATACCGCTAAAATCCCCGTAAAAATTGGCGACATTGCAATTAATAATGATGCATTCGTCGCAGATGTGTATTTTACGGAAAGCATAAACAGTGTTTGATATAAAGTCGTCCCAACAATACCTACCACTAACAGTCTAAGCCAGTCTTTCTTCTCTATACGTAATGAGCGTTCCACAATAAAGGTAATAAGCAACAAAACTGGAGACGCCACTAAAAAGCGCATACTATTAAATTGAATGGATGACATATACGCCACTCCATATTTTCCTATCGTATAGTTTGCTCCCCATACTAAAGCAACTAACATCAGGAGCACTTCCATTTGCCTTTGTTTCATCAAAACCTCTCCTTCCCTCATTTAGCATAGTAAAATTGGCCCAATGTAACACCATCCAATTGGCTGTTTTTTTACCCAGCCAATTTGCTATAATGATGATAATGAAGTAACAAGGAGAGACGTTACAAATGAAATGGACATTAGATACTGATAGTAAAATCCCAATCTATCAACAAGTTGTTGATTATATTGAAAGACGTATTGTGTACGGAGAGCTTCCACCTGGCAGTTTTCTTCCGTCAGAACGCAAGCTAGCAAAGCAACTTCATGTGAATCGAAGTACAATTACAACAGCCTATAATGAACTACGTGCAATGGGAATTGTTAAAAGTACAACAGGAAAAGGAACGCGTGTAAGCACACATATGTGGGGCGTATCTCCGAAATTCACACCAAATTGGAGGGGGTTTGTAGAGGGCGGGACATTTTTACCTAATTTACCACTCCTTCGCTACATTCGTGAGCAAGTGCAGCAAAATGACAATATCATTGATTTTGCAAATGGGGAGCTTGGATGCGATTTGTTCCCGCACCAGCAATTACAAGCGATTTTACGCGAACAACCGTTAACACAATCGTTAAGTTATGATCATCCTCAAGGCTATCTTCCTTTACGACAAGCTGTAGCTACATATATGAAGGAGCACTTACAAATTGATGCAACTGAACAATCCATCATGATTACTTCCGGCGCCCAGCAAGCACTGCATCTTATTGTGCAATGTTTATTAAATCCAGGCGATGCTGTAGCATTTGAAAGTCCATCACATTGTTATTCCTTGCCTCTTTTTCAATCCGCAGGCATTCGAATTTTCCCATTACCAGTTGATGAACATGGGATTCATCCAGATGATGTACATGAGCTACACAGAAAGCATCGGATTAAAATGATTTTCTTAAATCCAAATTATCAAAACCCGACCGGAACGCTCCTTCATCCGAAGAGAAGAGAAACTCTTTTATCTTTATGTGCCGATTTACGTATTCCAATTGTTGAAGATGATCCGTCTAGCTTATTAACATTAGAAAAAAAAGAACAAGCATATTCAACCTTAAAATCAATTGATACAAATGGAACGGTCATTTATGTCCATTCTCTATCCAAAATGATAGCACCAGGATTACGAATTGGCTGGCTCGTTGCTCCGCAGTCCGTTGTTGAACGCTTATCAGATGCACGGCATCAAATGGAATTAGGCTTAAGCATTTTTCCGCAATGGCTTATGCAGCAATTTTTTGAAACAGTTCCATTTGAAGCACATTTACAACAGTTACGGTCTGAATTAGTACAAAAAAGAAATATGTTAGCAGATGCACTGCAACATTCACTCCAGAAAGAACTCTCATTTTCCTTGCCAACAGGAGGAATTTATATATGGGGAAAATTACAACAACCTATCAATGAAAAACAGTTCATAATGCAAAGTTTAAAACAACAAGTTGCCTTTATGCCCGGCAGTATTTTTGGCGCAAAAGATGGTTACATTCGTCTATCTTATGGAAAAGTAGATATAAACCACATTACTGAAGGGATCTCTCGTCTGCAACAAGCGATTAAGTTGTCTCATACATAAAATTATTTCTGACATCTCTCTAACCAACTACTAGCCACTAAACGCATGTAAGTTATTTGTATATATACAAGTTAAAAAAACGACATAAAAACCCATTTCCTTTTAGGGGAGACGAGAGCATCTGGCCGTGCATAGAAGCGGTCAGGGCCTTTTCCTGCCACATGCGAGATTTTAAAACAAAGAGAGCAAGTAGCGGTCATGTTGTATTCTGAATACCTATTATTTATATATCAGAATATCAAAATGTATTTATATATGAGATAATCTACCTTTTGTCCTTTTCCAAATTACTCAGAAGTACAGTAGGTTTCTGTACTTCTGGCAATTTTCATTCAGTTTAATTCTTCCTAAAATATGTACATACCATTCCGTATATGACATACATTCATATTTTCTTCCTTTCCTTGAAACTCTACAGCAAATGGGAATTCACCGTAATTCTTTAATTGATTTTGAACGACACCATTTCCAATCGGTTCGCAAAATTGAATCGTTATTTTCCCAAGAGAAAAACCTTGCGATATCGCATTCCATTCCTTATTTATTTTGGGCGGACTCATTTCTATATGCAGTAAATCTTTCCATCGTTTGCTTGTTTCATTTACATTAGTAACAGCATAGAACACTGTTTTCATTCCAATTATGTGATTATTATGGGGCGAGATTACTCCTTTTTTCTGTAAATCATCCCTTCTTTTTTCATCCGATTCACTCCACTCAATGAAAAATGGGAACCTGGGGCCGTCTCCCTCTTGTTCAATAAATAGCATTTTCCAGCTTAATAGAGTTCCATCATCCCTCATACGTTTCCCTTCCAATGGACCGTTTATATGAAATCCCTTTGCCACCAGTCTCTCAGTAAGCTCTTCCATCTGTTCTGTACGCAGTGCAATTTGAAGCATTCCTTCCTCTATTTGTAACTTATGAATAGATTGTTGAATAAGGGGATTCTCTGCTTCAATTGCAACCTCTTGATTTTGCACTGCTAAAAACTCAATGTATGCTAAATCAAAATAACATAAACTATTATGTGTCCCCCAATTCGTATGCTCTCCTCCTTGAACTACATGAAATCCATGTCGTTTCATTTGATTTATCACCTCAGCTGGAGAACACCTAACTACATGAACAAGATGATCAAACTGTAACATCTCCTCACCACCCTTACTTTTATTCTTTTAGTGTATTATCTTTCAATTATTTCTTGCAATTTAAATCTTCTGAAAATATGTTAATTCATGTTTATTATAACGAAAAAAATAAAGCTAATTGAAAGACTAAAGGATCTTTTCCACTAGAAAGAGGAGCCTTTAATTTTAATACGATTCTTCCTGGAAATAAGAATTTCATCTCAAATAGCTTTGTCGAAAAATATTTTTCTGAATTTTCTATTAATTTTGAAGGATTTTTTGAAACACAATGCGAAACCATTGTATAACCTTTTTTCAATAGGTTACCTATTACATACTTTTTAGGATCGGGATGAATTTTGAAAGCACTTTTCTTAAATAGCCATTTTTTTCTATAAAAAAATCCTTGCAATATTTTCAGAAAATCATTACAATTGCCATATATTAAAAATCATAGTAATAGAAAAATCCTCATCAATCCGATGAGGTAGAGGTCGCGGCTTTTATTAGTAATCTAGACGAGACGCAGAGAACGTCAATAACTCTGGATAAAAGGAAAAGCTGCCGAAGTTTATACTTCTTCTCTGGAAGTATATGCTGGGGCTGTTTTCGAATAGGAACAGAACTGTCACGTTTACAAAATTACCGTGTAAACGTGGGGCGCTATCTTAACGGAAGGTATGATGGGGTGGCTATTTTTGAAATGCTCCGCTAAAGTCCTTTGGCGGTTTTTTTTATTCCCCCCGCTCCTTCCTATCTTACAAGAAAAGGAGTGTTGAACATGAACGGCGCAACTACTAACGTTACCTCTACAGCTACAAATCAATCTGCACAAACAACTAACGAACTTCGACGCGGATTAAAATCTCGTCACCTTACAATGATTTCTCTCGGTGGTACAATCGGTACCGGACTATTTCTTGCTAGCGGTGGTGTCATTCATACAGCTGGCCCTGGTGGAGCTCTTGTAGCATACGCTGCAATTGGAATTATGGTTTATTTTTTAATGACAAGCTTAGCTGAATTAGCAGCGTACATGCCTGTTGCTGGATCTTTTAGCACATATGCGACAAAATTTGTTGATCCATCGCTTGGATTCGCATTAGGTTGGAATTACTGGTATAACTGGGCAATTACGATTGCTGCTGAACTTGCAGCCGTAACATTAATTATGAAGTTTTGGTTCCCAAATACACCTTCCCTTCTTTGGAGTGGCATTTGCTTAGTCATTATGTTTCTTTTAAATTACTTATCTGTTAAAGGATTTGGTGAAGCTGAATATTGGTTCGCACTTATTAAAGTAGTTACCGTTATTATCTTTTTAATTGTTGGATTTATGATGATTTTTGGTATTATGGGTGGCGAGCCTGTTGGATTTAAAAACTTTACTGTTGCAGACGCACCATTTAACGGTGGTATTATGGCAATCATCGGCGTATTTATGGCGGCTGGTTTTTCATTTCAAGGAACTGAATTATTAGGTGTAGCTGCTGGTGAAACTGCTGATCCAGAGCGTAGTATTCCAAAAGCAATTCGCTCAATCTTTTGGCGTATTCTATTATTTTACATCTTTGCAATTCTTGTTATCGGTCTATTGATCCCTTATACAACTGATAGTCTTGCAGCAAGTGACGTAACAGTAAGTCCATTTACACTTATATTTGAAAAAGCAGGGGTTGCATTTGCTGCTTCTGTTATGAACGCTGTTATTTTAACTGCAGTTTTATCTGCCGGTAATTCAGGAATGTACGCATCAACTCGTATGCTTTGGGATTTAGCAAGACAAGGAAAAGCACCGAAATTTTTAGGGAAATTAAATAGTCGCGGCGTACCTGTTAACGCGTTAATCGCAACTTCAGTAGTTGGTTGTGTCGCTTTCCTAGCTTCCTTATTTGGCGACGGTGTAGTATATATTTGGTTATTAAATGCATCTGGAATGTCTGGATTTATTGCATGGGTCGGAATCGCTATTAGTCATTATCGTTTCCGAAAAGCATATATTGCACAAGGAAAAGATTTAAATGCTTTACCGTATAAAGCAAAATGGTTCCCATTTGGTCCAATTTTCGCATTTGCACTTTGTGTCATTGTCATTTTAGGACAAAATTACGGAGCGTTTATGGGCGAGTCTATCGATTGGAACGGTGTACTTGTTTCCTATATCGGCCTACCTCTCTTCCTTGCGCTGTGGTTAGGATATAAATTTACAAAGAAAACAAAAGTAATTCCTCTTGATAAAGTAGAACTTTAATCCGGTGGAGATTCTTCATCCCCTGCTGATTATCGGCTCCTACTATCTGTTAATATAAGTGATAAAGGTTAACCAACACAATGGTGTTGGTTAACCTTTTTTTATCTGAACGAATCCTTGTTCAAAGGTTATAGTTACTTTATGTCGAATAGTGTACTATATATAAATTTTTCTAAAAAAGGATGAGATTAAAATGAATATCGCATTAGAAATTGTCTCCACAGAACAACTAGAAATATTAAAGAATTTTTATGCCCTATACTTACATGATTTATCCGAATTCTCACCTACCCTTCATCCAAATGAAAATGGATTTTTTGAATTTGATGCTTTTGAACTGATTTGTAATCGAGATGAGCTTTCTCCTTACTTTATTACATATGAAAGAAAATATGTCGGATTTCTCCTATTCGCAAAAACACCATTCACGGCACCAGAAACAGACTTCTGCATTAACGACCTTTTCTTATTAAAAGCGTACCGCGGAAAAAATATCGCAGATCAAGCAATCTTAGAACTGTTAAAACAAAACAAAGGAACTTATTATGTAATGCAATTAAAAAGCAATAAAACAGCGATTCATTTCTGGGAGAAATTTTACCAAAAGAATGGGTTTCAGTATCAAGCAGCTGAGAAAATGGATGGAGATGATTTATGCTTAACACAAACATTTACAGTACCATCATTACTTTCCAAGCTGTAATCCCTTTACTCTTATCATTCATCGAATCCCTTTACTTCCCTATTTCTCATGTTTTTACAATAATAGAATAAGAACTATAAACAAAGGTTGGGGTTTCATGAACATTCGTGTAACTGATGGAGCAAAAACAATACTACGGTGCGTTTATGAGAAAATCTATCGATTGGCGCGGTGTACGCGTTTCCTATATCGGCTACCTCTCTTCTTTGCGCTGTGGTTAGGATATAAATTTACAAAGAAAACAAAAGTCATCTCATTAGATAAGTGTGAGCTTTCACAACAAAAAACCTGTCAATTCATATTATCAAGACATAAATATGAAAAATACTTAAAAAATAAAGCCTCCAACATATTATATATGACTAATATGTTGGAGGCTTTTGTTTTGTTAGAAGTACTGCCCAATGGCTATAAATGTTGTAAATAATAAAAAACAAACGTATCGATAGACCTTCTATCTATCAAATCATTTCCAATAATTTTTCATTAAATCGATAGACCAATTTGCTTGTCTAATTTCATTCTTTGGAAGAAACTCCTTCATTACAGGTTTAATATCAATGATAGGTGTTCCATCAATTGCATCTAATCCTTTCACCACTAATTTCTTTCCAGTATGCTCTATTAATTCAACTGTAGTTACACCTAATTTATTCGGTCTATTTTTTCCTCTCTGCGAAAAAATTCCGACTTTCGGAAAGTTAAGATTATTCCTCGGATGCCTTGCTTCATACTGAATTTTATCATCAGATACTTTGTCAAAGTAAAAAATTATTTCTAAGTGTGAAAAATCTTCTATTCCTTGTAATGCAGATTCATTTAATTCATCAGTTAGTTCGACTTCTGACACAACACTCCCCCAATTATCATCTTTCATTTCTTTACGAGAATTATGAACGTATGCAACTGGATTCATTATAATTTCCATATAAATCCCTCCCAAAACTTCTTTTTTTAATTATATAAGAGATTTAACTATAAAAAAATTTTGTTTTTTTAAATTAACTTAATAAGTTTTGCTAATAATCTACTAAAAAAATGCTTACTAAAAAATCCTTTCCAACAATAATTGACATCATCTCACCGATAGAACGTCTTCCTTATATAATTTGTTGTCATAAGTTATTTTAATTTTTTACTTAAAACAATGCTTCTGTAATTTGTAATTTCCCAATTGACATATTCAATAAAACGATATCCTTTATCACCGTAGTATTTAATAAGATGACTAGCTCCCTCAGCCGTATCTAATGCGAGTTCCTCTACCCCTTCTTTTGTTGCCGTTTCTTCAGCTAATTCAAGCAATTTTCTTCCAACTCCCATTGATTGATAAAAAGGATGGACTCCAAACTGACCTATTCCTGCTACATTGCTTTTGTTATACCAATTGCACCCTTTATTATTCTCTGGTGAGTAATAGGAAATTGTACCGATAATTTTATTATCCCAAATGGCAATAAAACATAATGCCTTATCAATTCTTTTAAGAGTAACACTAGAGTCCTGATAAGCAGCCAAATAATTAAAACCTACATCCAACAGTTTTTTATATGACTTATTTATTACTTTGGTTAACTCTTCAATATCATCTTTCTTACGATCGAAAGCACGAATATGTATCATATTATAATTAGTAAAAATATTGTTTTGAACTGTGCTCATATATATCCCCCTTTTATTTATGGTTTATCATTAAAAAAAATTATAATCTATATATATAGATTATAATTTTTTTAAAACACAGCACAAACAACGCATGGAGAAATGAAATGGTCATGCGTTGTTTATTTTATCCTATCCTTTTAGAACCAAATCTGCATTTTTGTCAGGAGCTTCTGTGTTTACATAAAATTCTTCAGCTTTCCAATATCTATTCTCAAACTTTGTCATGTTCTTTTGTGTATCTTCACTTTCACGAAGAAATCTCTTACTTCTCGGACAATCTAGATATACAACATAATCATAGAAGCTTCTCCACTCTTTCCGCTGCAGAAAAACACCTTCTACTATAATAACAGAAGGATCAGAAAGTTGAACTTCCTGCTGACTATGTGTATTAAATTCATCATCATAAACAGGAAGAATAAGATGGTTAGCGGATTTTAGTTTACCGAAAAAATTGCGACTTAACCAATCCGTATCCCATTGTAAGTTATAATACTCATACCATTCCTCATTCCCCGTATTGTAACGTTTTTCACGCTCTACAATATAATCATCTATGTGAAAGACATGAAACGAGGTCTTCTTTTCTTTCATTTTATGACTAAGTTTTTTCACGAGTGTTGTTTTGCCAGAACGGCTTAAACCATCTATCCCTAAAATAAACCGACTGCCCACGCCGTTATTTTCAATTATTTCCAGTAATATTTTTTCATTCTCCCCCATATTACTCTCCCCTTTGAAACAAATCTCTTTTTTAGTAGCTACAATGAAATTTTAACGAGATTCAAACATATAAGCTATATGCCTTAACAATTTTGGTTTCCGTACAATCACTCTTCCCTATCTTTACCTACTAAAATTCCATTTACAAATTCACCAATTGTTTCATGAAACGCATAATCAAAATATTGCTCTTGTCCTGTTTGTTCATTATTAACAAGTATTGTTGTTGCTCCTATTTCTCGTTTTGCTATTTGCGGAAAGGATGCCACAGGCTGTACTTTCAATGACGTTCCCATCACAAGTAATACATCCGTTTCATACAACCTTTCAACTGCCATTTGAAATTGCGGCAATGTATCTCCGTATAACACAACATCAGGATTCAAAATGAAATTACACTTTTCACAGCGCGGTACTTCATGTTCAATCATATATTGTAAGTTATATTTTGCACAGCACTTCGGACAATGAGCAGATTGAAGCGTACCATGTAAGTCAATGACATGTGTACTCCCGCTCAATTGATGAAGTCCATCAATATTTTGTGTTAACACTACAATATCTTTTCTCGTCTGCTCTAACTGCGCAAGAAACGTATGTCCTTTATTTGGTTTATATTGATGGAATGTATCAATTTGAAAAATTGCCTTATAATGTTTCCAAAATTCTTTCGGATTTCGATTATAGTATCCTCTTGATAAATACATTTCTACGTTTGCATCTGCATACAAACCATTTGCTGATCGAAAGTCTGGAATTCCACTCTCTGTACTTGCACCTGCTCCGGTTAACACTGTAATCTTCTTAGCATTGTTAATAATAGAACGCACTTCTCCATAATGCTGCACAATATTCACCTCTATGTATCATTCTTTTTTCATTATAACAGGCATACGCAATAACTTGGAAATTTTTCCTTAATAACTTATCCTGACTACTATATAAATATCGATTGCACATTCGTTTGTTCTAATGAAAATAAAAGAAGGAATCAAAACAGCAAATGAGTTTTGATTCCTTCTTTCAAAAATTATTATAACGCTCTAGCATGCTGCAATGGCCAAAATACTGCCGAACCTTTTCCTACAATTTGTTTTTCAGAAACAAAACCAAATCGTCGGCTATCCTTAGATACTTGACGATTATCCCCTAGTACAAATACAGAACCTTTCGGAACAGTTTTCTCGCCAGTTAGTTCTTCTAACGTAAAATCAGGAGTTAACATCTCTCCAGATAATTGCTTTTTAAATTCATCTAAATACGACTCATCCATTGCTTTACCATTTACATATAAAATATCATGTTTGTACTCTATTGTATCTCCTGGTAACCCAATTACTCGTTTTACTAAGTCATGCCCTTCATTTCCGTGAAAAACAATAATCTCAAAACGATCTAACCCTTGTAGGCTAAATCCTATCTTATTTACAACCATCCTCTCATTATTCTCTAAAGTTGGCATCATCGATTCACCTTGGACAAGCGATGGTGTAAATAAAAATGCCCGACAAACAAATGCAATAATTAAAGCTAAAGCAATACTTTTAACCCATGACATAATCTCACTTTTTTTCATATATTCACTATCTCCTTTAATAACTATATGTATATAAGTTTAAAAAACGACATAAACCCCTTTCTTTTTTTACAGGAGAACGAGAGCAACTGGCCGTGCATAGAAGCGGTCAGGGCCTTTTCCTGCCACATACGAGGTTTTCAAACAAAGAGAGCAAGTAAGTGCAGGTCATGATGTATCCTGCATAGTAGCAACTTATATGTCTAAACATTAAAATGAACTTATATAGTCATTTTTGCGATTTCTCGTACAGTTTGAACAACAACTTCACCAAAGCACGATTTTTCTTCTCTCACCGCTGTACCAACGTGAACTTGTGTAATCCCTGTCTTATGCAGTAATTGTTGTACATTCTCTTTCGTCACACCACTACCAACGATCATTTCTATTTGCCCTTCACTTGCCTCGTGCATATGGCGTAAGACCGAAATGTTATCTTCTATTTTTCCTTGTCCGCCAGATGTTAAAATATGCGTGACCTCTTTAAACTTCCGCAATATTTTAACGGCTTTCACTAAATCTTCCATTTCATCAATTGCACGATGAAACGTCACATTCATTCCCTCTACTACTTCTAATAATTTTGCTAACTTTTCTTCATCAATTTCATTCTCTTCATTTAAAACACCTAATACAACACCAGTTGCACCAAGCTCTTTTGCCACTCGAATATCTTCTCTCATTAATCCTATTTCTTCATTAGAATATATGAAAGACTTGGCATGCGGACGAATCATTACATGCACTGGAATAGAAATAGCAGTTATCACATTTTTTATTAACGCATAGCTTGGCGTAAGACCACCTTCTGTAAATGCTGTAATCAATTCTATCCGTTTCCCACCGCCACGTTCAATCCGTTTGGCATCTTCTAAACATGTAGCGATGACTTCTAGCATTTATTAACTCCTTTTCGTACATTTTCTATTTTAATTATATACGAAAAGAAAGAATTGTACCTATTTTTTAACATCAAAATCTTGCAAAGCATGCTGTGCTAATAGCGAAATTGTCACATCATCCATTGGAGGATTATGAAGTCCAGCGCGTACATGTAAGTAATAACGGTGTAATGGATTTTTTTCAGATAAGCTCCTTGCTCCGACGATGCGCATCGCCTTATCAACAATAGAAATCGCTGCGTTTGTCACAACATACTTCACCGCAGCCATCTCTGCTTGCAAACTCTGTATTTGTTCTTCTTCATATCGCTTTGCAACGCTATATAAAAAAGAACGAGCTTGCATGATTTCTAATTCTATTTCTCCTATTAATCTTTGCACATTTGGTAGCATCGCTATTGGTGCTTTCAAGCTATTTGGTTGATACGTTGCTGCAAACTGTAGAGCATACTGGCGTGCAGATAGGGCAATTCCAAGATAACAAGCCGGAATATGCAGAAGCCATCCTCTTCTCTTTTCTATACTACGCGGAGAAATTTTCTCAACAAAATATTTATATGGAACTGCTACTTGTTCTAAAATCAAATCATGACTTGCTGTACCACGCATAGCTACACTATCCCACGTTTCTTCAATGGAGACACCTTCTGTAGTACGCGGAACAAGAAATTCACCTATTTCTTCCGTTCCTTCTATAGATGCGGAAACAAGAAAATAATCTAATACCGGTGCCATCGTTGTAAATGTTTTTCTGCCTGAAATAATCCACATATCTCCTTTTTTTACTGCTGTTGTCTCTGGCTTTCCTCCTCTTGTCGGACTTCCCGTATTTCGTTCTGTTGCTGCTCGGTTTACAAGCGCTCCGTCCTTCACCTTCTCACAAAGCCAAGAAAACATTTCCTTATCCCATAAACGATTTTCAGAAAGCTCATATATAATTCCAAGGTGCCATCCCATACATAGTGCCGTTGCACCATCGCCCTGTGCAATATATTCTTGAAATAGTAAAAAATCATATAAGGACATTCCTAAACCGCCTTCGTCCTTTGGAACTGTCCATGATGTATACTCAATTTCTTTTAAATCTTCTATATTTTCAAAAGGAAATGAATACAATTTATCTAACTGCTGTTCTCTCTTTGAAAATAGAGTGATATATGGTTGTAATTCACTAAGTCGCTCTTGTTGCTCTTTCGTTCTTACAAAATCCATTTCATCAGCCCTTTACACATTCTTTTTCTTAAACATATTAATCTACACCTCAATTGTTGCACTATTCCGACAGAAAAACAATGCTTTAAACAAAAAAAGATTTCCTAATACATTAGGAAATCTCACTTATCCATCCCCCTTCACAAACCGGACAGGTAAGGATGCAACATAACCAATATAAGAACACAATTCTTTAAAAAAGAACGGTAACTCTGTGTCTAGACTACGGTAAGCAGACGTTGGTGTTGGTGAAGAATATGCATTCATACCGAGATGCTTAGCGATTCGCATCGCTCGTTTCATATGAAGCGGATCGCTTACAATTGTATACGTTTGTAAGCCATGTTCTTTTCCAATCTGCAGAGCATTTTTCAAATTTTCTTCTGTAAAACGCGATTCCGTTTCAATTAAAATGTCTTCATCTCTCACACCATGCTTTAATGCATATATTTTTGACGTACGCGCCTCTTCTAATTCTGCTTCAAATTTCGTACCACCTGTAAAAATAATTTTTTTAACACTTCCATTTTGATAGAGAGAAATGGCATGATTAATTCTCTCGCGAAGTACCGGTGACGGTTTCCCATTCCAAGAAGCGGCCCCTAACACAATTGCCGCATCTGTATCAACTTGATCTGTCTTAGAACGATAATGCCAAATATCATACGCCGCATAGCTCACAAATACAATAATGGAACCAAGTATGAATAAGAGTGCCTGCACCATCCTTATTTTAATACTTCTTTTTTTCTTCATAAACTGATAGCCCCCGTATTTCATACATACTTTATACAAAAATTCATTTAATTGAATAATTGGTTAATTCGTTATTTGAATTCATTTGAAAGAAGGTAGTTTTCTTAATAGCAGTTCTATAAAAGAGGTTGAAATAAAAAAGAGATTTTTATATCTCACACTGATATATATTCATTTTTTCGCCATCTAAGTCGCTGCTATGCAAAACATAACATGACCGCTACTCGCTTTCTTCTTTTGTTTTAAACCTTGCATGTGGCAGGAAAAGGCCCTGACCGCTTCTATGTACGGCCAGCTGCTCTCGTCTCTCCTAAAAGGAAAGAGGTTTTTATGCCGTTCTTTTAACTTATATATATAAGTAGTCTATTTACAATAACAATTTATATTTCTCTCAAATTCTTAACCTCTATATTGTAGCGAATTTTTCTGCAGAATGGAATCATGAAACAAAAGTATATAAAATCCGTAATCGTTTTGTAAGAAAAAATGCCCCCTAACATGCTAGGGAACATTTCTCTTAAACTATTATTTTAAAATCCAATATTTCATATGCTCTTCCTGTAACACACAACAAAAACCGGATTTTTCTAATACCCTCGCAGAAGCAGTATTACTTGTTAAACATTCCGCTTTAATCGTCGTTACATTTTGTTGATTTAATAACCACTGCACAAGACCTTTTACCATCTCTGTAGCATATCCTTTTCCTTGATAATCCGGAACAATACTGTAGCCTATTTCAACAATCCCATTTACATCTGGACCACCTTTACAGCCCATATCACCAATAATTGTATGATCCTCTTTATGAATAATAAGACCACTCCACCTACTACTTTCCGGTTTTTCTTGTAGTTGCTCTGCTTTCCACGGTAAAATTTCCGCATAATCAGGCATAGGCCATTGCTTAGAAATTTTATAAGGAATTATTTTCGAAAGCTCCTCATTTCCTTTTATAGTAGCCTCTACTAATTCTAATGTGAAAGAAATCATTTTTAAACGCTCTGTTTCTATATACGGCAACTTTATCCCCCTCTACCTATAACACATTAATTTATTTTCTAATCGTTCTTTTACACTTGACCAATCTGATGAGATAATACTATAAACAACTGCATCCCTCACATATCCATTTGGAAGTAGCCGTTCATTTCGCATTACTCCCTCTTTTACTGCCCCTAGCCTTTCGATTGCTCGCTGAGACCTTTCATTGCGAGCATCTGTTTTAATTTGTACACGCAACATTCCTAGCTCTTCAAATGCATAGCGAAGCGTCATATATTTGCACTCTGTATTTACACTTGTACGTTGAACGCTTGGACTGTACCAAGTATGTCCAAGCTCGATTGTTTTGCAATCATTTGATATGTTGTATAGCCGCGTCGTTCCTACAACCTCATTTGTCGTTTGATCAATTACAGTAAATGGAATGTCAACTCCCCTTTTATACTTTTCTATTGACTCTTCAACTAATATTTCCATATCTTCTAAGCAATCCATTTTCGCTATTAAATATGTCCAAATATCTGGGTGTTTTTCAATAATGGCATACAATGGTCCTACATCATTTATAGATAATAATTGCAATTTTGCTCGATTATATATAAATTCCATAAAACAGTCCCCTTTTCTTTCCATCTCTATTATATAATAGTATTAATTGTATAAATTTTCAAAAGTATCGAACTGAAGCGACTTAGGGGGAATATATTTTGAAACACTATTTTATCAACAATGGAAAAACAGATATACATATTACAGAATGGGGCAATGAAAATAACCCTGTAATCTTTTGTTTACACGGATTAGGCAGTACGAGTCTTAGCTTTATCGAAATTGCCGAGCAACTTAAAGAGGAGTATAGGTTTATTGCAATTGATGCGCCTGGACACGGTAAAACTTCTCCATTTGAACAAGCTGAAGAATACGAAATGCCTCGTTTGGCAACGTGGCTAAACGACTTATTGGATCGTCTTGAGATTGGTCAATTTTATTTCTTATCACATTCTTGGGGAAGTTTTTTATCATTATTTTATTTAGCGGAATATCCAGAAAGAGTAAAGGGTTCCATTCTTATTGATGGTGGCTATCAAACGAAAAGACTTAAGGAACAAACTATGGAAGAAGAGATCGCTTACCATGAAAAAGATTTTGAGGAATATGTATTTGATGATTGGAAAGGTTTCTTCAAAAGTGAAAAAGAGGCATATACAAGGTGGTCTCCACTCATAGAAATGGCAGTAAAGGATCTTGGCCTAGAAAAGAATAATAAAGTGTGTTGGCACGCAAGAGGCATAACAGCTGGAAATATTATTAAAGCTATGCATAAACACGAAACAGCAGATATTTATGAAAACCTGCCATCCAATATTATTTTACTCAGAGCTACATTACCGAGCAGCATGGATGAATATCGAGATAAGACAGCAAACATTTTTGAGCAGAAAACAAGCGGAACAGTAAAACAAATTCCTAACACTACTCATTTGTTACATTGGGATAATCCAGAGGTTGTAGTAGAGGAAATAAGAAAAAATTGGCCTTGTTCTTAATTCACTATCCCCACCTCTCTTTTTTGCTTTTGTCTATATCTTGAGGTGGGAATCTTATTGTCCGTTAATGCGGGATAAATGTAAAACTATAGTCTGTTACTTCCTTGAAACCAAGTTTTTCGTACAAACTTCTAGCTGATATATTATTAGAAGATGTTTGTAAAATAGGGATTTTACCACAATTCAAGCAATCCGAAATCATATGAGACAATAATATTTTTCCACATTTTTGCCCACGAAATTTTTCTTCAACATAAAATGTTGTGAATTCAATGTAATTCTTTGTATAACTTCCATATCTCCCCATTCCGATTGGCACATTGTCATGCATAACAAAAAAAATCCCTTTCTCAATATCATTGCTTATTTTTTCTTTATTGATCAAACGCTGCAACTGTTCTTCATTACTCGGCTGAAAAAAGTGAATGAAAAATTTATGAATGAACGATATATCATATTCATTATGAATAGCTTTTCTAACTATTGGAACATCTGTATCTTTCGTACATTTCTGACTATATACATAATGAATATCCCTACTAATCTCCTCCTTTATCCCTAAATACTTAAAAATATTTTCTACATATTCACTCTTCCCAGCAAGAAGTATAGAGTTTCTTTTCAAACACTCGATCTGTTTTGCGATAACTAAAAGTTTGGTTTTGTCTTTTATCCAAAACGTAGTAAAATATGTATTCCCTTCATCTTTTATATACAAAATGCTAGTTATTTCATTGTCATCCTTCTCCACATACCATTCTCCAAGTTGTTCATTTTCCAAACCTTGAATCGCTAATGTTTGAAACATCTCTTCCCTATATAAACAACATCGTATTTCTTCTTTACAACTTTCATCTATTTCTGTTAACAATTCCATTTCTTTCACCTCATAACATTTATTCGACAAATTCGAAGTCATTCCTTTACAACCTATGTTTAACCAAAATAACCTCAGACACTTTTGTCTGAGGTTATCTTTGATTTATTTCCCATACTATATAAATCCATTTTGAAGAGAACTCTATATTTTTATATCTAAAAACCCTTTTAGTACTCCAATTGTTTGCGGAGCTTGTAGTCTTGCTGTTATATACGGAAATTCTGGACTACCATCAAAGATCATCTGAGATGTTAATGGGGCACCTACCCACATGATATCGTCATCGATAATAACAAATGGCATTACTTTATTTTGACGATGCACTTGTACGTTTTTTATCGGAACTTGACCTTCTGTATAGATCATTACCGACGCTTCTGCACGCGCTAATACTTGCCATACTCTTTTATCTATACGACTTGAATTAGGAATAGATACAATGATTTTCTTTTTCGCTGAGATTATATCTTTTAATAATACTTTCGTTTCTTCTTTGCTTGTTTGTACAAACCACCGCAATCTTTTCGTAATCTTCCGCTCTAGAATCGCCCTCAATGTTGTACGATCATACACATCTCCTTGCCTTTGTATATGAGACGTTAAATGAGATAAAGCTTGTTTTCGCGAAAGATTTCGCCTCATATATTGACAATCTGATAGTTGAATAAATTTCCCTCTCGCCCTCGTAACTGCGACGTTAACGAGACGGTGGTTTTTTTGATCAAAGAAGAGCACACCCGGTCGTTCTTGCGGATAGCTATCAACTGTATCGAACAAAATCATATCACGCTCAGATCCTTGAAATTTATGAACGGTTGCCGCTAGTACCGGCGCATTTTTGAACTTTGTTTTTTGAAGAAATTCCCTTATGCACGTTGATAAAAAGCGCGACTGAGCACGGTATGGTGTTACAATACCAATTGACGGTATTCCATCCAGAAAGCCAATTAGCGTAAGCTGCATCGCTATTAATCCAGAAAAAATATTATAACGTGAACTTGATGCTACGTCTTTTAATGAATAAGCGCCCATATTACTTGTATCTAGTAAAACCGCTGCTTCTTTCATGAAAGGCTGTAAAGTCGCTATTTTATCTCGCTCTATAACAGAAGGATGATCGAACACTTCGTTTTTATAAATAAATTTGTTCGTAAAGCTTGAAATATGTGGATGCATACGCCGCTGCTCTTGCAGCATGTATAAATTCGGATGCTTTTTACGTTCATTTACCACTTCTACTATTCCCGCATGATAAAACATATCTTCTTTTAACCACTTATTCACAAGCTCATGATTCGATAAAGCAATTGGCGGTAATTGTAGAAAGTCCCCGCACACAACAATACGCTTTCCTAAAGAAGCTGCTAAGGCAATTTGCGGAACATATGCCATACTTACTTCATCGACAACCACAAGATCAAACGTTCTTTCGTAAACAAGTGAATCGATTGCACATTTCGATAATGTTGCCCCAATGACTTTTGCATTTTCAATATACTCTTTTTCAACTTCTTTCACTTTTGCTTTTTGCTTGCGAAGATCTCCTTCTATTTCCTGCATTTTTCTCTTTTCAGCAGAAGTCGCTTTATAAGAAAGAATTTTTTGCCTTAATTCTTGTCTTAATTCTTCTAAATAGAGCCTCTCTTCTTCCCATTCTTCATTTGTTGATTCAACTAATCGCGTAGTTAATAACGTTTCATGATTGCGAATTTGTTCATTTTGACTAAAACCATACCGAATCACATCTCCCGGTACCCACTTCTCTTTTTTCTCAATTTGCTTTGTTACTTCGCTCATTAATACATCAACCGCTGCATTACTATGTGCTAATACAAGAACAGATTTCCCGCTTTGATAATGAGTTGCAATAATGCGCGATAAATTGTATGATTTTCCGGTTCCCGGCGGTCCCCAGACGTACGTTGTTGCATTGTAAAAAGCTCGGTATGCAAGTTCATTTTTCACTGTTTTCATTTTCACAATATGTTTTGGTTCACTAGTTCCTTGTAATAACCGTTTCACACGCTGACGCTTTTGTTTATCTTTCCTTACTTCCTTTAAACGTTCTTGCAATTGTTCTAACAGCTGCCACGGCTCACTATATAACACCGCTTCCTGTATATGTTGCTGCATATAACAATTAAGTTTGACTTCAATGTCCAATCCTTGAACAGATAGTACTTCCCCTGTTGCTTCTTCACCGTCAAATTCAATTCGAATCGGTGTTCCGTCTGGTAAACTCACCTCAGAAATAAGCTGAAATACATAGACACTACTTTCATAGTCCGTATATAAAAACCTTCCATTTATAATAGATAATTTGCTTCCACCAACTGTCTTCCAATGTTTAATTTCATATGTTAACGCTTCATGCCACTCTTTCATCGTTTCTGTTAATGAAGAAGTTTGCGCAGATGTAATCATGTTTAAATCTCCTTCCTCTACTGCAAACATACTTTCTCACTATACCATAAATCTATAGCTTGATTAAAAGTGAAATGCTTCCTGATGAAGAATAGATTAAGTGTTTTGAAATAGAACGTAAAAAAAACGCTGTAACATTTTACCGCGTTTTTTCATTTTATCAATTCTTTTTGTACAAGCTTTCTCCCTTTGTTTTAAACCTCGCACGTGGCAGGAAAAGGCCCTGACCACTTCTATGCACGGCCAGATGCTCTCATCCCCCTAAAAAAGAGATGGGTTCTTATGACATTTTCAACTCGTATATACCTTAAACATTACTAGTTATTTTCGGAAGATAAATTGTAAACGTAGTTCCTTCGCCTTTTACACTGTGTACAGTAATACTTCCTTCATGAAGGTCAATAATTTTTTTCACAATCGAAAGCCCCAGTCCACTGCCTTCGATTGTTCTATTTCGCGCCTCATCCACTTTGTAGAATCGGTCAAAAATCTTGTCAATCTCATCTTCGCTCATACCGAGCCCTGTGTCAGAAATCGCGAGATACAATTCCGTTTCTTTCTCTTCTCCATAAAATGAAATGGTCCCGCCACTTTCTGTGAATTTAATACTATTCGTCAGTAAATTTGTCCACACTTGATGGAGCAAATTTTCATCTCCGTGCACTTGCATACTTGGAACATCCAATTCAATTGCGACATCTTTCTCACGCCATTGCCACTCTAACATAAAAATAACATCTCTTATTTGCTTACCTACATCAAATGTTTTCTTATTTAAAACCCTCTCTTCTTTATCAAGAGATGCAAGCGTTAATAATTGTTTACACAAAGTAGACATACGTCTACTTTCTGATTCAATTATTTTCAAATAACGCTTACGCTCGGGTTCACTCATCTCATTTGTTTGTAACGTCTTCGAAAACCCTTGAATTGATGAAAGTGGAGATTGAAATTCATGAGAAACGTTTGAAACAAATTCTTGTCGCATCCGATCTAAATCCTTTAGGCTTTTTGCCATTTTCCGAAAGCTGACAGCCAGTGTTCCGATTTCATCTTTTCGATATTCTGGCAGAGCTACTTCATACTCTCCATTTGCAATTTTTTTAGTTGCACTTGTAAAAAGCTGAATAGGACGTACAATAAACCGTGCTGCAATTGCAATACAAATAATACTTAATCCGACCATTAAACATAATAATACAGCAAAGAAAATACGCATTTCACCAAATTGCTGCTGAATATCTGGGCGAATAAAGAGAGCATATTGCTTTCCATCATGTTGAATTGGAATCCCAATACTATTTAAGAGTTCATTATCAAAAAAACCTGTTATAAATAACCTTGTAGGATACGTCGAAATACCGTTGTATGTATGACCCTTTAATACACTCTCTATCGTTTCGTCACTCACGTTAATTTTTCGAAATGCATTTCCATATCGTTTTCCTTGTTTTTGATCATCTACCACATAAATTTCAAAACCAAGATTAGAAATAGATTGCAAATACTCCTCTCGATTTTGTTCATCGGACTGCTCATATAAATGTTTTACTTCTTGTGCGTATTTTAAAATCTTTTCACTATTATACGGTTTCAAATAAAGATGATAATACACATTTGATAATAAAAACCCAATCGTACTACTAACTAGCATAATGACAATCGAAATGATAACAAATCGTGAATATAATGATCTCATTTTATTTCAACTCCAATTTATATCCAAGACCACGCACCGTCTTAATTTGAAAATCATCTGTTCGTTTCGAAAAACGATCACGTAATCGTTTAATATGGACATCTACAGTGCGCTCATCTCCTGAAAAATCAACTCCCCACACAAGTTCAATTAATTCTTCACGAGAAAAAATCCGCCCTGGGTAACTCGCTAGCTGTGATAACAACTCAAATTCTTTTAACGGTAACAAAATGGTTTGTTCCTGGCAACGTACTTCATAGCTTTTTCGATCGATTGTCGTTCCATGCAATTGAATGACATCTGCACTTAACATTTGATAACGGCGTAATAATGCTTTCATTCGAAATAATACTTCAGCAGGTTCAAATGGCTTTACAATATAATCATCTGTCCCGACAGAAAAGCCCTTCTCCTTATCTACTAACTGATCCTTTGCTGTTAACATAATAACTGGTATATCATAATATTTTCTAATTTCTTCACAAAGTGTGTAACCATCTACATGTGGCATCATGATGTCAACAATTGCCAAATGAATCGTTTCTTTCTCTAATATAGCCTGTGCTGCTTTTCCATCTTCAGCTTCCCACACTGTATATCCTTCTTTTTGAAGGTGATAACGAAGGAGCTCTCTTATATGTAAATCATCATCAGCTAACAAAATATGTATCATATATATCAAACCCTTTCCTTCAGTCAGTACGACTATACATTATAAGATAGGTACATAATATGCAAGAAAAAAAGAGAAAGCAATTTGCTCCCTCTTCTATTCCAACGAATGAATAAATAAACCGCTGCGAAGTTTTGGTTCAAACCATGTTGATTTTGGCGGCATTACTTCCCCTGCATCTGCAATAGCTAATAAATCTTCCATTGTTGTTGGATACATTGAAAAAGCAACGGCCCATCCTTCCTCATCAACCATTCGCTCTAACGCTTTCAGTCCTCGTATTCCTCCAACAAAATCAATTTTGTCATTTGTACCTGGATCATCAATTTGTAAAATGGTATGCAATAATTGATCTTGTAAAATTGATACATCTAATCTATTTACGACATCCTTTTCATCAACCCTATCTTCTTTTACAGTCAATTTATACCATACTTTATTCAAATACATTCCAAACGTATGACGCTCTGTCGGTTTAAAAGGTGCTACTTCTGCTTTTTCTACATAAAAAGCTTGAGATATCGCTTGTAAAAATTGTGCTTCTGATAACCCATTTATATCTTTTACAATGCGATTGTAATCCCAAATTGATAATTCCTCTTTCGGAAAAAGTACAGATAAAAAGTAATTAAACTCTTCTTCATCTGTATAGTCTGCATGCGTATCGCGGCGCATCATTCCAACTTTCACAGCCGATGCAGAGCGATGATGACCATCAGCAATATATAAAGAAGGTATGTCCTCAAACAATTCGATTAATGTAGCGATAACTCTTTCTTCATGAATAATCCACACTTTATGTCCAATTGTATCATCTGCTGTAAAGTCATAAACAGGGCTATGCGTTATTTTCCAATTCGCGATTACATTTACAATTTCATTGTTCCCGCGATATGTTACAAAAATAGGCCCTGTATGAGCATTACAGACATCAACATGACGGATACGATCTTTTTCTTTTTCAGCTCTTGTCCGCTCATGTTTCTTAATTGTGTCGTTTATATATTCATCAATTGATGTACAAACAACAAGTCCAGTTTGAGAACGACCATCCATCGTAAGTTCATAAATGTAAAAACATGGTCGGTCTTCTTGTATAAGCACACTCTCTTCGATCAAATATTGTAAATTTGCCTTCGCTTTCTCATATACCGCATTATCGTATAGAGAAACAGATGGATCTAAGTCAATTTCTGCCTTGTCAATATGCAAAAACGAATACGGATTATCTTTCGCAATTTCTCTTGCTTCCGTACTATTGAGTACATCATATGGAAGAGCAGCTACTTCTTTTGCACGCTCTTGTATAGGACGAATTGCCCGAAATGGTTTAATTGTTGCCACTGAAATCTCCTCCTTATCTATATTAACGGGTAGTAAGCTCGATTCCCATCAACAGGGGATGAATTCCCTACTGATGGAAAATTCACTTTATACAATCATTCGTACTGCTACGACACCTGCAATGTCTCTAATATTTTCTACAACATCTTCTTTAATAATATCATCTATGCCATTATCAATATCAATCATTGTATATGCAAAAGAGCCCTTACTACGGTTAATCATATCTGCAATATTAATATGATGCTCTGCCAAGCATGCCGTAATTTGTCCAACCATGTTTGGAATATTTTGATGCGCAATTGTAATTCGGTTCTTGCCGATATACGGCAATTCTACATTTGGATAATTAACTGAATTGCGGATATTACCCGTTTCTAAAAAGCTTCGCAATTGCCGGGCAGCCATAACCGCACAATTTTCCTCTGATTCGTATGTAGATGCCCCAAGATGCGGCGTTGCAATCACATTTTTCATTTGCAACACACGCTCGTTTGGAAAATCTGTTATATAATGCTTCACAACCCCTATATGAAGCGCTCGTTCTAATGCATCTTCGTCAACAAGCTCCCCTCGAGAAAAATTTAAAATACGAACTCCTTTTTTCATCACTTGAAATGCATGTTCATTTATAAGACCTCGCGTTTGTTCTACTAATGGAACATGCAAGGTAATATAATCGCACGTTGCAAAAACTTCTTCTAAACTAAACGCTCGCTGCACTTGTCTAGATAATCGCCAAGCTGTTTCAACAGAAACATATGGATCATAACCAACAACGTCCATTCCTAATGATAAGGCATCATTTGCAACAAGAGCACCAATTGCACCTAGTCCAATAATCCCAAGACGTTTCGAGGAAATCTCTGAACCAACATATTGCTTTTTCCCTTTCTCGACAAGTTGCGGCACTTCTTCACCTTGCAGCTCTTTTGTCCATACAATACCGTCTACAACATTACGAGATGACATAATTAAACTTGCAAGTACAAGTTCTTTTACAGCATTTGCATTAGCCCCTGGTGTATTAAAAACAACAATCCCTTTCTCTGTACACCGTTCCACTGGTATATTATTTACACCTGCCCCCGCTCTTGCAATTGCTTTTAAATCACTTGAAAACTCCTCGTGATGCAATGAGTAGCTTCGCAATAAAATACCATCAGGATTCTTGGTTGTTTCTCCTATTCTATATCTCTCTTTTGAAAACGCAGCAATTCCTTTTTCAGCAATTTGATTCAACGTTTGAATATGAAACATTTTCTCATCCCCTTATTTGTACTTCTTTTCAAATGCATACATGAAATTCACAAGCGTTTGTACGCCTTCCACTGGCATTGCGTTATAAATACTAGCACGCATGCCGCCAACTGAGCGATGCCCTTTTAATTCTTCAAGACCATGCTTTTTCGCTTCTTGAAGAAACAATGCATTTCGTTCATTAGAAGACGTTGTAAATGGAATATTCATTAAAGAGCGGTATGTAGTATGTACTGGTGAAGTGAACACACTTGATTCGTCTAAAAAGTTGTATAGAATTGCTGCTTTTTTGTAATTTCTTTTTTCAATTTCCTGCACGCCTCCTTGCTCTTTCAGCCACTGTAAAACTAGCTTTGTTACATAAATACTGAAAGCTGGTGGCGTATTATAAAGTGAATTATGTTTACTGTAAGTTTCATAGTTTAACATAACCGGGCAAGAAGAATGCGCAGCACCAATTAAATCTTTACGAACGATGACAATCGTTAACCCTGCAGGTCCTAAATTTTTCTGTGCTCCAGCATAAATAAGACCGAACTTTGCTACATCATACTTTTCAGATAAAATATTTGAGGACATATCAGCAACGAGTGGGATTTCTCCTGTCTCGGGAATGTTTACATAACGTGTACCTTCAATTGTATTATTCGTTGTAATATGCATATAATCTATTTCTCGAGAGAGAAGTGTACGATTTATTTCTGGAATAGATGTAAATCGGTCATTCTCAGAAGATGCAACAACTGAAACCGTTCCGATTTTTTCTGCTTCTTGAATTGCTTTCTTTGACCAGGAACCTGTATGTACATATGCGGCTTGTTTATATCGGTGCATTAAATTTAGTGGAATCATGGAGAATTGTAAAGATGCGCCTCCTTGTATAAAAAGTACTTCATAATTTTCAGGGATATTCATTAATTCGCACAGTAGACTTTTCGTTTCGTCTATAATATCCTGAAAAGTTTTAGATCTGTGACTCATTTCCATTATAGACATGCCTGTTTCCTGATAGTTCAATAATTCTTTTTGTACTTGCTCTAAAACAGGAATAGGAAGTGTAGATGGTCCCGCGGAAAAATTGTATACTCGATGCATCTTATTCCCCTCTTTCTTTTATATTTATAAATTTTAAAACTTTCTGAATTATAACTCATATAAAATACTCGGTCAAATTGTTTTCTCCATTTTATTCTAAGAAGCATTGGAACCGTTCTCATGAGCAGTTTTTATGAAGCTCTTTCCTTTCGTATTAATACAAAAAAGTGTTAAGCACGTCTGCTTAACACTTAAAATAATAATTGTATAATTGCTAACTACTTGCAAAAAAACGGTCGTAAATTTGATATAGTGCAGAAAGACCAATAAGCCAATAAACGGTATCAACAAGTGCCGGTACAGAACCAAAAAGTTTTTCCACTAGATTAAAATCTAGCGCAACAAATAACCAGTTTAAACCGCCAATAATCACCAGAATTGCTGTAAGGTACGACAAAAATTTCATTATGATTGCCCCCTTGGTGAAAAATGGTGAAAGGCCTTTCGCTATATTATATGCATGGAATTCTTGAATTTTCCCATTTTTATTTTTATTTTTTCTCTTTAAAAAAGTATTCATACCTTCTTCGTATGAAATGAACACTCCCGCCATTTATCTCCTTCGAATCTTAAAGTGGGTGGGCTTGCCAGCTTTCCGATAAAAACCATGCAAACTATATATCCATTTTCATTTTTCGACATCTTTGTCTAGCTCTGCCTTCTAGGCCCTCATGTCTAAGACCCTTAGTCAACAGGCCTAAACAGTCGGCTGCGCTTTTCTTTATAAGTCGCTGCTATGCAGAATACACCATGACCACTACTTGCTTTCTACTTTTGTTTTAAACATTGCATGTGGTAGGAAAAGGCCCTGACCGTTTCTATACGCGGCTAGACGCTCTCGTCCTCCCTTAAAAAGAAAGGGGGTTTATCTTGTATATATAGCATTGCATATTATACCGTTTTTATCTTTCCTTCAAATATTATTTTTCGTCCACAAGGCTCTACAACCGTTTTTCCATCTCTTTTCACCTCATGAAAAATAGGCTCTTCCATGCGGCGGGACGGTGCATACCCTTCCTTTTCCATTCTTTCGAGGCACTGTGCAATTGTTTCATCTGGTAATACTTCAAATTTCTTCTTTTTTAATTGCTTTGTCATTGTTTTACCTACTTTCTACTTTCCTTATCATTGCTTGACTTTTCATATATATCACATAAACAATCGATATTACTGCCATAATGATCATAACGGCAAAGAAAAAGCTTGTATATTGTATTTTCTCTATAAATATTCCACCTAATACAGGACCAGTAATACTTCCGATACTAAAAGCAATTCCGCACAAAATATTTCCTGCTGGCAATAAATGCTTAGATAATAAATCTGTCATATAACCGAGTCCAAGTGAAAAACATGATCCAATAACCATGCCAGCAAATAACATACATATAAATACAAGCCCATAATATTCATCGAATATAGCTGCTAATAGAAAAATCACTGTACTGACGCTAAATGCCCATGTTAAAATACGCTCTCTTCCAAGACGATCACTAAGTATACCAAGTGGTATTTGCGTAACAATTCCACCAATCGAAAACGCTGGCAATAAAAATGAAATTTGTTCAACTGACCAACCTTTCCTCATCGCATATACAGGTAAATTGCTATTAAGCATCCCTTCTAATACACCATAAGCTAACGGTGCAAGTAACGCAATCCATCCGATTATCCACACTTGCTTATAGCGCTGCAAAGATGATTCACTTTCTTGATTCGCTTCTCCTTGATCAGGAAATGCGTTTTGCGTTGGAATTAACAATAACCAACCTATTAAGCAAAGGACAGTTGATACAATAAATGGTGTTGCAATACCGTATTTTACTGTACTTGCTAAGTAAGGTCCCATTGCAAAACCAATACTGAAAAATGCTCCGTATATAGAAACTTGTTTTCCTACCTTGTGCGGACTAGCAGTTGTAGTAATCCACGTCTGTGTTCCAACATGAAGCATATGATCCCCTACCCCAACTAAAAAACGAAGAACAAACCATACCCAAAAAGAAAATGTTTGCGTAAATACAAATAATGCTCCAACAACAATGAATCCTCCAATTACAATAAGAGGTTTCATTCCAAACTTTTGCATCGGTTTCTCAAGCCAAGGTGAAATAACAAGAATACCAATATATAATGCCGTTGCATGAATGCCATTAAAGCTTGAACTAATTCCCTCCTTCTCAAAAATCATTGCGATTGCTGGTAACAGCATGCCTTGTGAAAGTCCAGAAATCGCAACAATTCCAACCATGATCCAAAACGTATACCTTTTTCCCATTTTATTACGCTCCCTCTACAAACTCACATCCTTTATTATAGCTGGTTAATCCTTAAATCGTATACTTTCAATTTCCACAAAAATAAAGCTAGAAGTCCAGACTTCTAGCTTTCATCCTTCCCCTATTTGAGCTTTTACATATGGCTACACAACTACACCTTGTACTAGATGCAAATAAGAATAGGTCATATAATATTTTGTCCCACACACTAGAAGGAATGTCTAAAAATACAATTGTTGAATATACGTATACCAAACTTTATAACTAATTGATTGAGAAACCATTACTTCTGGAATCAATATCTGTACGAAAGTAGCTGGTTCTGTATAAAAAATCTCCATAATCTTTCTCTTTTTCAAAACGCCCCTATTACACATTTCTTATTTACAGGTAGGAAACAACGCAGCTACTCTTTCAAAAATTCGGTTACTTCATTGATAAATGCTTCTAAACAATCGATAAATGGAGAATGCCCACAATTTTCTAACACGACCAATTTCGCATTTGGCAAATGCTTTGCCAACTCTTCACCAACTACTTTAGGCACCACATAATCACGATTACCTTGAAGAACTAATGTTGGCACTTGAATACGATTCATATCCCCGTTCCCGGCTACAACTCCATTATGCTCATCGGATATATTAAATGTTACAAGTCCATAATTTACATCAACAAAATTGCGCTGCGTCAACATATCATTAAGATATTTTTCATAGCGATCTGGGCTAGGTTGATGATGCGTATAAATAAGTAAATTCCAGATATTACGATAATACTGCTTATCCTTTTGTTTTAAAGCTTGGACAACTGGTGCAATTTGAACAGGATCTTTAGCTATTTCTTCTTTTGTTTTTAAAAGATTAGATACAATCGGTTGACCATTTATGTCCTTCTTAAAAATTGGATATCCTTTCACTCCTACTGATTCTACCAATATGAGTTTATTCACATTCATCGGATAAGCTGCTGCAAACTGCATAGCAACTCCTCCCCCCATTGACCATCCGACCAATGAAAATTTTTTTAATTGCAGTTCATCCACGAACAACTTCACATCTTCTGCAAATTCATTCAATGAATCAATCGGATGATGATAAGTCGAAAATCCAAAACCACGTAAATCAAGGGCATAAATATGATAAGAATCTTGCAGTTGTTCTATAACTAAATCCCAATGCTGTGAAGATGTCATATTTCCGTGAATAAGCACCAATATTTCTGTTCCATTTCCCGCTTCTTGATAAGCAATTGTTTCTCCATTTGATAATGCTACCGATTTCATAATGGCAGGTTTCATCATTCTGTTTCCCCCTCAAAATTATCAATAACACACATTACAAAAGACAGAAAATTCTAACTCAATAATACCACACAGAATATATGTTCTCAATCTGAATTAACTTATTTTTACATAAGCATAACGATGGACTACTAGACAATTCAGAAAAAAACAGATATAGTTAGCTAGGTAACTAATTAGAAAGGACAAAAATATGGACGAAAAACAACACTTTTTTCACACTGTCAGCCAAACCGCTCGGAAATTTTCCAAGAGATTCAATGAACGTGTTTCCCCAACTGGTTTATACAGTGCGCAGTGGGCTGTAATCTTCAGACTAAATCAAACTGGATCTTGCACGCAAACAGAATTATGTCAATACTTAAACGTTGAGTCACCAACAATGACTCGTACTTTAAAGCGTATGGAATTAATGGGATGGATTGCTCGAACAGAGGGAACAGATCGACGCGAGAAGCTCATTTCTTTATCAGAAACAGCAATCGCAATGATACCGAATTGGCAAGAAGAAGTAGACTCATTTGAGAAAAAGACATTGCAAGATATTAGCGAGGAAGAGCTTCGCCTTGCTTTTCACGTACTACAAAAAGTAATTCGTAATCTTGATTAAAAATTGGAGGGATGACTATGGAAAGTCAAAGACTTTGGACGAAAGACTTCATTGGAACATGTTTGAGTAGTCTATTTCTCTTTTTAACATTTTATATGCTGATCACAACCTTGCCTGTATATGTTATTGACGGATTAAAAGGAAAACCTGAAGAAATGGGTCTTGTCGCAACAGTGTTTCTTATTTCCTCTGTAATCTGCCGACCATTTACAGGTAAATGGCTTGATGATTTAGGAAGGAAGAAAATTTTATTCATCTCCCTTTCGTTATTTTTAGCTGCAACAGTAATGTACTTCGGTACGCAAAGCTTATTTTTACTGCTTGCTCTTCGCTTCTTTCATGGTATCGGATTTGGAATGGCAACAACAGCTACTGGTACAATCGTAACAGATGTAGCACCGCCCCACAGGCGCGGTGAAGCACTTGGTTATTATGGAGTGTTTATGAGCTTACCGATGGTTATCGGTCCTTTTTTAGGTTTAACGATTATTTCTAAATTCTCATTTACAGGTTTATTTATCATTTGTTCTATATTTTCTATACTTGCTTTTCTATGTGGACTATTAGTAAATATCCCTAACGAAAAAACAACTGTCAACAGCGAAAAGAAACAGATGCAATGGAAAGATTTAATTGAGCCTTCCACAATTCCAATTGCTCTCACAGGTTGCGTACTTTCCTTTTCCTATAGCGGTATTCTTTCATTTATTCCCGTTTATGCAAACGAGCTTGGTATGGCTGATATTGCAAGTTATTTCTTTGTTGTATACGCAGTTGTAGTTGTTATTTCCAGACCATTTTCAGGAAAATTATTCGATCGGTTCGGAGAAAATGTTCTCATTTATCCATCTATTATTATCTTTATGATTGGAATGTTTGTTTTAAGCCAAGCACAAACGCCATTTTGGTTACTTGCTGCTGGCGTACTTATTGGCTTTGGATATGGAACTCTAATTCCAAGCTTCCAAACAATTGCAGTTAGTGTCGCACCAAATCACAGGCGCGGATCTGCAACAGCCACTTATTTCTCATTCTTCGATACAGGGATCGGTATTGGCTCTTTCGTACTAGGAATTATCGCAGCACATTCGAGTTATCATCATATGTATTTTATTTCTTCGATTATCGTTGCATTTACATTACTGATTTACTATTTTCTTCATGGACGTAAACAAAAGTTCCAAAAGCAAACAACACAAGAAAAATTATCTGCTTAATACTATAAGAGAGAGTAAACTTCTACGTTTACTCTCCTTTTTTTTGCTTCTTTATAAGCTTATCTCTTATAATAAAATGAGAAGGAGGCTTATTATGAGATTTAAAAAATCCTCGCTTATTTTAATCATTTTAATTTTTGTATGTATATTGACTGGTATGGGATTTACATTATTCAATCCAAATAAAAGTTTTTCTTCAAGACAAACAGCAACGAAAAACAACTGGTTACAAGATCCGTATCTTCGCTGGTCATATTCACATATGCGCGAATTTACTTTAACAAAGATTGTCGCTAAAAATCCAAATTACATATCATCAATCCGGGCTAATTTGCAAAATCTAGATAATCTACAAATTACAGATGAAAATGACCATAATACAACGGTTCAGCAATTATTAGAAAAACATAAAACAGATGCTTTCATTGTTTTGCATGATGGAAAGCTTGTGTACGAACGGTACTTTCATGGATATAAAGAAAACGAACCACACGGTATGGCATCGGTAGCAAAAGTATTTACAGGGTTGCTCGTTAATACCCTCATTGAAGAAGGAAAGCTACAACCTAACGCAACTGCAGAAACTTATGTAAAAGAATTAAAAGGAACACCATTTGGAATAGCAACAATTCAACAACTATTAGATATGCAAGTTTCAGTAGAATATCCAACTCACGGTTTCAAACAAGCTGGATTAGAAAATCAAGATGCACAATTATATTTAGCAAGCAACCTTCTTCCTCGCAGTAAAAACTATGATGGACCGGTAACAATTTATGACATGTTGCTAGAAGCAAATGAAACCGCTGCTCCAGGAGAAACATTTTCATATAATAATGGTTCTGCTGAAACACTCGCATGGATTATTCGTACTGTAACAGGAAAATCACTCGCAGATCTAATAAGTGAACGTATTTGGTCGCCGATTGGCGCAGAAGAAAATGCTTATTACGTTGTTGACGAAACAGGAGTGGAACAGGCAAGTGGAGGATTAAATACCACCGCTCGAGACATGGCAAGATTCGGGAAGATGATTATAGACAATGGCGTATATGACGGGAAACAAATTATTTCTTCTTCTATTATTGAAGAAATTAAGCATATACAAAAATACGAACTCCCAGTTGGTGATGGTGAGGGATATTCTTACCATAATCAATGGTGGATCTCCCATAACGAGCACGGAGCATTCGAAGTATTTGGCAGTTATGGACAAAGATTATATATCGATCCAACTGCACATATGGTTATCGTTCATTTTTCTTCCAATGCTAATCATAATGGAGAAATACACTCCGCATATGGAAATATGTATTTACAAATCGCGAAGCACTTACAGAAAGAGCCCTCTAATTAAGTTGAAATTTTCGAAGTTTTTGTTACGAAAAGAGCTGTCTCATGACAGCTCTTTCTCTATAATTGAAATTACATATTTCCATTGTTCTTCTGAAAAACATAACGGTTTTAACTGAAATACCATTGAACAGATCTCTTCTATATAATGAACATTTTCCTGTAAAAATTCCCATCGGAGCAACTTAGGTATATGCAAATCTGCAACTTGTTCACTTTGTTCTACTAAAATGTCTACCTCTCTCTTACAAATACCTCTTATAAGATACTCTTCTCGCACTTCTTGTTTGACTTTAGAAAATTGCTTGCTATTCTCCTTTATACCAAATAAACAATCAAGATAAGAACAAAACAAATCATCATCTCTTTTACATACATTCGCAATTTTGTAGATCAGTTCCCTATTTTTCATAATCTTATTGCCTTTTTATATATCTTTTGCAGCCATTTCTCTCTTTTTTCTCGTTTACTATTTTTCACTTGTTTCAAAATTGCACCGTTGAAACTATAAGGCTTTGGATGTGCATATACAATTAATATGTTCATTGTAAACAACACCTTCCTTTAATTCCCTTTTGACTTTTTCTATACTCACATGCTATTCTAATACATGTCGAAGGGCAAGCCCCTTTTACAAAGCGACAGACACCTATTCGGCGATGGTGTCTTTTTTATTTGCTAGCCGAGAACGCCCATCTTTCGGGGCACATTTTATTTTTGAACACTACACACTCAGCACCATTTCCTTTTAAAAAGACTGCATAGCACAGTCTTTTTAACTACATAACACTTATCAAATAGAATTAATTTTCAAACAAATATTACTATAAAAAAGGGAGAATAACTCCCTCTATATTATTTTACCGTGTAGTAAATACCTTTATCATCTATATATTTGTGTGGCTCTGCTAAAGTAATTTTCCCATCCAACTTTAACTCATCTAGCAGTCGTAGTAAGTAAAATTGCTGCAGCATCTTCTTCGCAAATTTCCCTTTATGTTCAGTAGCGATATGTTGTTGAATATCCAATAATGTAATCGGCTCTTCCTTTTCTTCCATATATTTATAAATTGCATTACGTAGTGTAATATATTTTTCAAGCGTCATAGTCCACCTACTCCTTTCTTCTCGTTGCCCATCTTTCATTATCGGTTTTTTTACAATAAAAAAACCTCTTCGATAAGAAGAAGTGGATCATATCTCTTCCTTCTTATCTTTCAGAACAAGACTGTTCTGCTGGAATTAGCACCTGCATCGCGGTTGCTGGGTTTCATCGGGCCAGTCCCTCCACCTCTCTGGATAAGAAAATATTCACTTTATCTCTTACTATAATGAGTGTAATTCAAAAAGTCAATTCTTATAAGAATAATCAGGATTTATTTTTTAGATTACTATGATATTTTATTTCGTTTTGCTCATACTACAAATGTATACGACCAAAGGAGGTGTGCACTCATGCAAAAAAATGCACGCGGTCACGTTCAAGATTCTTGCCAAGCTTTACAAGAAGCAAAAAACTGTTTACAAAATGCCTTACAAACAGTTGAGAAATCAGATAATCGTCAACGGATTGAACAATCTTTGCAAGCTGTTCAACATGCACTGCAACAATGTGATAGTACAGCGGAAGTTTTGGCTCAGGAATAAAAAATCTACACCAAAAAAGTAAGCACGTATGAATCATGCTTACTTTTTAACTCATGAACTTACTATCAGCCCTTTAATTGAAATAATACTGTAGTAGCAATGAAAAAATAAACTGAATTGACGATTTCCCACACACCAGCTTTTAAAATAGTTACTTTTATCTATCAACGTCATACCATAGTATGAAAGATTGTAAGTTTCTAAATAAAAAAGACACCTCCTACAAGATGTACGAAGTGTCTCCAAAGGCAAACGAATATGTAAGTCGCGATCCTACTGTATATATGTATGCCTTACCAAAAGAACTTATTCACTATTTACGTAAGAAAGCGTGTATGGTATATCCTTATTCTAATATGCCATACTTCTTCTTAAAGCGTGTCAATATTTTAAGCCAAGATGTACTAAACAACCATAGAAAAAAGACATTAGAAAGGGCATGCGCCAAATCAAAGTAAAAGCTTGTAATGTATGCTTTTATAAAAGTATCCCATGTTAATTCCTTCAAAAAGCCAATAAGGAACCATACATTCATAATCCAGTTAAAAGCAAATCCTGCGATAAAGCCAAAGAGAACTCTACCCCATAATGTTTTCATCATCCACGTATGCCGCAATAGTCCTGCAAAAAATCCCATCATACCCCAGCAAAACATTTGCCACGGCGTCCAAGGTCCTTGTCCTAAAAATAGATTAGAAACAAGTGCAGCTGTTGCGCCGATAAGAAAACCTGTCTCACTGCCAAATACAATTGCTGATACGATAATGACAAACGACGTTGGTTGTACACTTGGAATGATGGAAAACGGAACACGGCTAATCGCAGCAATTGCCGCTAGGACAGCTACAAGTACAATTTCACGTGAAACAAACGCTTTTTTCTCAAAACGTACATAAAATGGCAGCATGATCACAATTAAAAAGAATAGACTGCACCATATATAGTATTGATCCGTCACAAAAGACGTAAATAAAAGTGTACTGATCAATACGAACAAAACGGCTAAAACGATACAAGCATATCTTTTGGACACGCCTCAAACACATCCTCCCACGTTAAAGCATACGGCAATTGTTTACGAATAAACCGATTAATAGACGTTGTATAAAAAAAGTTCTCACTAAAAAAGCGCGCCGGTGTTTCTTCCATGATAATTTTCCCATCAAATAACATAATACAGTTATCCACATATTTTGCTGTGAATTCAATATCATGCGTCGCCATAACAATTGTCGTTCCTTCTCTTTGTAATTGTTGAAACAACTTGCCCAGTTCTTCTTTCTTCCCTGGATCTAGTCCCTTTGTCGGTTCATCTAATACTAAGAGATTTGGCTTTGATAATAATACTGTACAAAGAGCAATTAATTGCTGTTCCCCGCCGCTGCAATCATGCGGATGGCGATTACGAATATGAAAGATTGAAAACTTCCGAAGCATTTCTTCTACTTTTTCATTTGCTTCCCTTTTATATAGTTCTTCTGCACGGCTAAGCAACTCGTCCCAAACGGTATCATGCGTAAAATGATAGTAAGGATACTGCGATACATAACCGATTTTTTTAAAGCGCTCTTTCGCTTCTACCTTATGAATAGGCTTTCCTTCCCAAACTACTTTTCCTCTGCGACATTTTTGCACTCCTGCTAGAAGCGTTAATAGCGTTGATTTTCCAGTGCCATTTTTTCCAACAAGCGCTGTCCATTGCCCTTGTTTAACATCCAACGTCAAATCCTGTAAAATGAACGGTCCATTCTTTTCATATTGAAATGAAACATGTTTTGCTTGTAGTATTACATCCCTTTTTTCTATATGCTGTAATGGTATGTCACACCGAAACTCATTTAAAATAGGACGAATTTGTTTCTGTGCATCACGAACGGTAAACGGAACATGTTCAGCCTTCCACTCTAAAAACAACCGTGGAATTTGCGGAATATATGGGCGGAATGCTTCTATTTTCCACATTTCTGGTATCACTTCATTTGGTTTTCCATCATACACAACGGTTCCTTCATCCATAAAAACAATTCGATCGGCAAGAGGAACTACTTCGTCTAAACGATGTTCACTCATAATAATTGTAATTCCTAATTCTTCATGAATTCGTTTCAATAGTCCTAAAAAATCTTTTGCTGCAATTGGATCTAACTGTGCTGTCGGTTCATCTAACAACAACAATTTAGGTTGTAAAACAAGTACAGCAGCTAAATTTACAAGCTGCTTTTGCCCTCCAGATAACGTATGTACAGATTGATGCAACATATCTTGAAATCCTAAAAAACTAATTAATTCAGCAATTCTTTTTTGAATGACAGTTGTTTCATAGCCGATGTTCTCTAATGAAAATGCAAGTTCTTGAATTACCGTATCCATCACAAGCTGATTCTCTGGATTTTGAAATACCATACCGATTTCCTGAGCCGATAATAGGTCTGGTATTGCTTCTAAGGATGCTCCATCATAATACATGTTGCCCTCTCTCATACCAATTGGGAGAAGTTCTTTTTTGAAATGTTTTAATAGCGTCGTCTTACCGCAACCAGAACGGCCTGCTAATACAACAAATTCTCCATGGGAAATAGATAAAGATACATTACATAAAGCAGCAGACTCCTCGTCTGTATATGTAAATGACAACTCTTTTATTTCTGCATGCGCCACCATAACCACTCCCTTCCTTCTATTAGAATTGGTAGACTTATATACATAAGAAATGGAAGCAATACAAATACATCATTTTTCTCTAAAAAGAACGATTCTACTTTTGGATAGATTGTTAAAATACCATATCCCTTACTTACACCGAACAGACAACATACAAATAAGATTACGAACAAACTAAGGATTAACCAATCTCTATGTTCCATACGATACCGAATATATGTACTTCGTTTCGTCACTCCAAATCCACGCGCTTGCATAGAATCAGCCGTTTGAAGTGCTTCTTCTAATGAACAAACTAATAATACTTGTAAGAGCTTCATACCATTCCGTGCCCTTTCTTTCAAGGAACCCGCATCCACTTGAACTCCCTTTGTTCTTTGTACAAGTGTAATATGAGTAAGGCGCCTCATAAATAAAGGTACAAAGCGTACTGTAATCATCGTGAGCAATGCTGCTTTTGGTGAAATACGAGAAAATAAATATAAAAACTTATGACTCGAAATCATTTCATTATAAGAGGTGAACGTAAACATAATGACAACCAACGATAACGCCATTGTGCATCCATATGTTACAGCTTCTAATGTAATTGGATTATAACCAATATAAAATAAAATCGTACTGCCTCGATGCGTTAATAACGGATTGGCTATTGTAATAATAAAAGCGAAAAAAAGTGAACTAGGTAACATTTTTCTCAATTTTTCTCCATTACCTTGCGTAATATTTAATATAAGGATCATACAAATTGCACCAATTAAAAAAACAGGGTGAAGACATACCATACATAGTATCATCACCCCTGCATAATATAGAAAATTGACGAATGGATGCATAGAAGAAAATGCTAGTTTCATTGCCCTTTACCGCTCTTCTTTCCTATAATCTAACGTATAAAACCATTCAATTTTATCTCCTTGTTTCACTTTATACCTACCCGCACCCATATTAGCAACAATGCCATTTACACTATATTTCCATCCACTCCCGGCACCTTTAGCTTTCTCGTATAAGTTATTAATCCCTTGAACATATACACTACTTCCTGAACCTGTATATTCCATTTGAATTCCTTTTTTCTTCAATGTCCGTCCTAACACTTTAAACACAGTATCTCCGTCTTGAAGTTCTACTTCTGTATCTCCTAAAATTGTACCTTGATCATCCCGTACAGATAACGTAACTATCTTTTTCTCTGGTTCTGGTTTCGGCTCCGGTTTTGGTTCTGGTGAAGATACTGGATTTACTTGTGTCTGCTGTACATTTTCCTGTTTCGGTGTTTCTTTCGGTTCATTTACAACTTTGGATTGTTCTTTTTGATTTTGAGATGGTTCTGCCGTTTTCGTTTTTGACTGATTTTCTTCTATCGATTTTGGTTCTGCCGTTTTTTCATCTTTTCGTTTCTCTTCTTGTTTCTGTTCTTCTGCTGGCTTTTGTTCTTGCTTACTATCTTCTTGTTTATGCTCTTCCTGTTTATTCCCTTCTTGCTTCTTCTCATCTTTTTTCTCTGTTTGTTTTGTAGTTGTATCGGTTTTCGCCTCATTTTGACTACATCCAGCAATAAAGCTAAATGAGAAAACTAACAAGACAAGCCATTTCATCATTTTCATCTTTCTCACACCTTTCATAACAAAATTAGGAGCAAATATTTGCTCCTAATTTTGTCAAGCCGCTTTTCTTCTCCATAATACATATGCACCGGTCATACATAATACGCCTAGTGCAGTTGACGTAGCAATGTCTCTGCCTGACATACCTGTCTCTGGTAAGTAGCGATTCTCTACTTTCGTATCTTTTTGTACAGATTGGTTTTCATCGTTTGAAGCAGAAGGTTCATTTGTTTTCTTTTGTGGTTCTTCTACTTTAGGCTGTTCATTTATTGGTTGCTTTGACTCGTCAGTTGGTTTATTTCCTTCGTTTGTTGACGTTTTTGTCCAATCATAAACAGAGCCTTTCCCCGTTAGAAAGTTCTTATATTGCACAAGTGCTAACATTGCTTGTTCCGTGGTCATGCCATTTTCTTCCGTATCAGCTGGCAACCATTTAAACCCACCATTTTCCAGTTGATAAGATAATAGATTTTGGACCGCATTATAATTATTCTTTGTATATGTAGCACTTGTTGGATCGATACCAGCTGCTGCAAGTCCAAGTACAGCTTGCGCTACACTGTTGGCATTTTCTACACCACCAGATAAAAATCCACCTTTACCTGTTTGGACACGAGCTAAATATTGTTTTGCTTTTTCTAACGCTTGTTTTACTTCTGCTTGTTCTTGATATGGTGCTAATGCGACAAGAGCCATCCCTGTTATATCAACATTGCCTGGTTCCTCTAATTCCCCTATATACGCCCAGCTACCGTCTGTATGTTGTAATTTTAAAATACCTTTAATTAAGGCGTCACGGTTCCATTTCGCATTCGCTGGCACTTCGTATTTTTTTGTATCTAGCGCTATTAAACTAAAAATATAATCTGTAATAGATTCTGTTTTTTCAAAGTTATATAGCTTTGAAATTAAGTTGTTATTAGCAATGTTTGTTGGATCTCCTTCTACTGCTGTAACTGCTAAAATTGTACGTGCTAATTCAGTAGAAGAAAATTTATTTTCTTTTTCTTCAACACGTTCTACTAACGATTGTAAGTAACTAGACTTTACATCTTTAGAAACTTCTTGGTCTGATTGAGTAAGTCCAATCATTACCCAGTCACCATCAATACCATCTTGCATCATCTTTTGAGCAGTTTTTGCAATCGCTTCATCAACTTTCTTTGTTACATCAACCTTTGTAGGTTCTTGTGGTTTTGGTGCATCTGGCTTATCTGTATTTGGTTTTTCCGTATCCGGTTGTTTCTTACATGTACCAAGTTTATCTAACACTTGCTGCAAAGTTTCTTGACTCATATTGTTCCAATCAACAACATAGCGATACGCTACAACATCTCCAGCCTTTAATTTATAGCTATCTGCTCCAACCATTGGCGACTGATTATTCACCTCATATGTCCACCCGCTTGTTGCACCAGCCATTAACCCATCAATACCTTTAATATATGGACCGTATTTTGTATTTTCTGCTGTTACTTTATTTCCCTTTTCTTTTTGCAGTAAACTATAGGCTGTTTCCCCATCTTGAATTGCAACTTCTTTTGGACATAACATAATTCCTTTTTGCGAATCCCCAACTATTGCTAACGTTGCTGTATTTCCTTCAGCAAACGTAATATGTACAGTATTTGCAAAGGACAAGACAACCAATGCAACTGTCATAAATGACGTTAATAACCACTTTTTCATTTTCGTCATACCGCTGAATCCTCCCCTCTCTTGTAAATCACATAAAAAAATGCCCACAATGGGTACACATAAACACGCGTCTAAACGAGTATTCAATATGTGCATCCCCCCTGCTGCTTCCTTTACATAGGAAACAACAACTTTTTACATCATAAAATCTTTTGCTCTTACAAATCCATAATGTTACAAAATTCTGTACTATTTTACTATTTATATATTTTTTTGTCTATCATTTCTCACATTTCCTTCTTAGGAATAACTATATTTTTATTCGACCATTTGCAGACAGTAAGCTCCTCATTTTTTATATCATAATCCATGATGAATTTCTTTTTCACTTACGATTACACCATCTTCGTCAACATAAACATAATTTCCTGGAATCCAAGAAACTCCGCCAAAAGACACCGGAATATTTGTTTCTCCATTCCCTTTTTTCACACTTCGCTTGGGCATCGTCGCAATTGCTAAAATACCAAGTTCAATTTTCTGTAGCTCCACACAATCACGAACACATCCGTAAATAATGATGCCTGATAAATTCCGCTGTCTTGCTATGTTTGCTAAGTTATCCCCAAGTAATGCGCAATTTGTTGAACCCTCTCCATCCACAACTAATACCGTTCCCTCTGATACCATCTCTAGCGCCCTTTTTACGAGTACGTTATCATCTTTAACTTTTACCGTTGCGATTTTTCCGTGAAACTGTTTTTTCTTTCCATACGATTGAAATAATGGTTTACATACTTGCACTTCCATTTCATTTGCATCATAAAGATCAGTCGTTCTCCACATCATTTTCCCTCTTTCCTTTTCACGATTTATGTTACATATTCTTGTCCATTCCTATTTTCCCTGTCTTAATTTGCGAAATTTTGTATACTAAAAAGAAGAAATAAAAAAGGAAGTGTGGAAAATGAGTAGTAAAACAAATGCTTGTCGTTTATTAGATAAGCACAAAATCGCATATACAGTTCACGAATATGAATGGGATGAGGAGAACTTAGATGCGAAACATGTCGCTCGGCAAGTTCATTTACAATTAGAACAAGTCTTTAAAACACTCGTCCTTCGCGGCGATAAAACTGGGATAATTATGGCTTGTATCCCTTCACATAAAGAGCTTAATTTAAAAGCGCTAGCATCTGCAAGTAAAAATAAAAAAGTTGAAATGGTTCCAACGAAAGAAATACTCGGATTAACAGGATACATACGCGGCGGTGTGTCACCACTTGGTGTGAAGAAAAATTATCCACTCTTTATTGACGAATCTGCTGCAAATTTAAATCCAATTAGCATTAGTGCTGGAAAAAGAGGATTACAAATTTTTATGAACGGCGCTGACCTAATCAAAATTAGTAACGCAACACCTACTTCCATTGCTTCTTAACAAAACCTGTCTCAACAGATGAGACAGGTTTTGTTTATTTAATTTAAAGTTTGACACCTCTTGTTTTATAGAATTATTTCGTAACTACTCAGCTATACCTTTTAGAAATTTAGAAAAGGGTATGATTCTAGTGAAGATGTGTCTCGCTATTACTTATAAATTCATTTTTTGGCATATAGACTGCTGTCATGCAAAAAGGGCAGGGGCCTGCAACTTATTGGCTACTTTTGTTTTCAAACCTTGCACGGGGCAGGAAAAGGCACTGACCGCTCCTATGCATCGCCAGTACCTCTCGCCCACTTAAAAAAATGCTTTTCTGTCGGTTTTTCATAAAGTAACTGAGTAGTTACATTATTTCTAAATAAAAAAGTTTGATAATTCAAACATCAAGTAGTATACTACTTAAAAAGCTATAGGAGAGATTGCTTATGTTTAGAATAGATTGTTCTTTCCAACTTCATCATCATACATAAAGCCTTGTATCCGAAGAATTTTTTCTTCGTGGGTACAGGGTTATTCCTGTTTACCCACGAAGCGACTATAAAGCTATGTGGGTATTTTCATACCCGCATAGCTTTTTTATTTCAAAAAGGAGTGATAAACATGAACTTGCAAAATGTAAAAGGAACAAAAGACTATTTACCTGAAGAACAAATGCTGCGTAATACAATTAAACGGACTTGTGAAGAAACATTCGAAGCTTATGGCTGCAAACCACTAGAAACACCTATTTTGAACATGTATGATTTGATGGCTTATAAATACGGAGGAGGATCCGAAATTTTAAAGGAGATGTATACGCTTCAAGATCAAGGGAATCGCGAACTTGCACTGCGTTATGATTTAACCATTCCCTTTGCAAAAGTTGTCGCTATGAATCCAGAAATCCGCCTTCCTTTTAAACGTTATGAAATTGGGAAAGTATTTCGAAACGGCCCAATTAAGCAAGGGAGATTTCGAGAATTCGTACAGTGTGATGTAGATATTGTTGGCGTTGAATCCGTCTTAGCAGAAGCAGAATTAATGGTAATGGCTCTTGATATTTTTAACAAATTGAACTTAGACGTAACCATACAATATAATAACCGAAAACTATTAACAGGATTGTTACAAGCGATTCAAATCCCTGAATCACAGGTACAAGATGTTATTTTATCTGTAGATAAACTTGAGAAAATCGGCATTGACGGTGTAAGAAATGATTTAATAAATCGAGAGATACAAAGTGAAACGATTGATATATTATGTAAGACGTTAGAAACATGTACATCTATGCCACTTTCTGAATTTAATAAAGCGTTCCCTAATCCTCTTGTTAAAGAAGGAGTTACTGAACTTCAAGAACTTAGGCAATACTTAATTGCACTTGGAATACAATCTAATACAATGTTTTCTCCTTTTCTTGCACGAGGGCTCACAATGTATACCGGAACGATTTATGAAATTTTTTTAACCGATGGCAGTATTACTTCTAGCATTGGTAGTGGTGGGCGCTATGATCACATTATTGGCGCATTTCGAAGTGATAATAAATCTTATCCGACAGTTGGAATCTCATTTGGTTTAGACGTCATTTATACTGCTCTTATCCAAAAAGAATGTGCCTCCTCTTCTGTCGATATCTTTATCATTCCACTCGGAACACAGGAAAAGTGTTTAAAAATTGCTCACACATTGCGAACAAATGAAAATTTAAAGATAGAGCTTGAACTAACAAATCGTAAACTAAAACGAGCTCTTAACTATGCAAACAAAGAAAACATTCCATATGTACTTATTATTGGTGAAGAAGAAATAAATAACGATGTAGCTGTTTTACGAAATATGAAGGAAGGAACAGAACAAACGATTCCTCTTGCTTGTATTGAAAATGGAACTTTCAAACAATATTTATGTCGTTAATTGAATCCTCCCACACATACTTGATTTTTTTATGTATTTGTTGCAACTAATAATAAAAGGAGAAACGTACACATCTGCTACGTTTCTCCTTTTACTACATAGGGGCTATATATAAGATAAAATCTAATTTTGCATTCATTTTTTATTAAAGCTTATTCAAAAATTGATTTAAATCTTGCTTTGTTTTCGTCGTTAACGTCTTTAGCTTCTTTAAATCTTGTTTTTGTTTTCCCATTTCAACAAGGAGTGGATATAAATTTTGCTCAATTGTTTTATAATCGGTTGCATGCTGCGCCTCAACTTCTTTCTCAACTACATCCCATTTATCAGTAAGTTGCTTGCCAAGTTTATTTACAGCTTCTTGTTTTGGAGTTGCTTTCAATTGCTTATCCACTTCTTCTATTAACTGTACAACTTCTTTTACTCCACTCTTCATACTAGCATTTTGCTTTGCATTTGTTGATTTTGTTTCAGTTGTTCCGTTTTTCTCATTTTTTGTTTGTTCTGCATTTGTTGATTTTGTTTCAGTTTTCCCATCGGCACTTGTTGTTTTTGATTCCTTTTCCTCATTTTTACCCGTATTTGTCTGTTCTGCACTTGTTGTTTTCGCTTCTTCTTGATTGTTTGTTTGTTCCTTTTTACTTTGATTTGCTTGGTCTTTTTCTGTTGAGGTACCGCAAGCTGTAATGGAGAGCATCGCTCCAATTGCCAATGAAGCAATCGATATTTTTTTCAATTTCATAATAAGCCTCCTAATATTACAATTTCGCCTCCCAAATAGTTTTCTATATACTTCCAAAAATCCCTTTTTATTATTTATTGAAAATATAAATTTCTTAATAGAATCCTCCAGTCGAATGAATAACCTGTCCCGTCACCCACACTGCTTCTTCACTTGCTAAAAAAGCAATCAACTGAGCTACACCCTTTGGCTCACCAATTCTTCCTGCTGGAAATCTTGTTACAAGATGCTGTCTCACCTCTTTATTCATCCCCCCTGTATTCGTTACTCCTAGATTAACCGCATTTACTGTAATTCCTTTTTTGGCAGCAACTGGTGCAATCGAAGTCGTAAATGTTTCAATTGCACCCTTTGTTACGGCACATGCAAGTTCATCTGGTAACAAATTTAATGATTGCCCCGACGTAAGGTTAATAATTCTTCCACCGTTTTCTTTTGTAAAGTGCTTTATAAATAGTGAACTTAATAAAATTGGCGCTCTTACATTCCATGTATAATGCGAATCTAGCTTTTCCACATCGATTGATTCGTAATTTGTATTTACAGAATGCGCAGCGTTATTGACTAAAATTCCCGGCTCTCCGAAACGTTCTGATACCATATATAACAAACGATTCGGTGCATAAGACTGCGCCAAATTAACCTCAGCCATATCACAACGTACGCCATAACTTTCAACTTCTTCTTTTAATAAAAACGGTTCATCTCTTTTCATTTCCCAAGGTATCGCTTTATCATAGCGGGAACAATAAGTAAAAAAGATATCTGTCCCTTTCTGAGCTAATTCTTTGCAGACCGCTGCTCCAATACCATGTAACCTTGTTGCACCTGTGACTATTGCAATTTTCCCCATAGCGACTTCTCCCCTTCATATAATAAATCCTCTGTATAGTAACAGAGGATTTACGATTTATTTAATATTTGCTAGGATGCGTTCAGCACCAAGTTGTAAACTACGAGACACAATAACATTTACTATTGTAAAAATAACTAGGATACTGAAAAACATACCCCACATTCCAACTCCTAATGAGAAAAATAACGCACATACTCCGCCAACAGTAAGACCGACTAATAATATATTCGCAAAAAAATTCCAAAGCGTAGTATAACGACCTTTAAACATTTTCTGTTCAGAATCCCAATGAATATCAGCTGTTTGTGCATCCCAGCGTGTACCAATTAAATTGTTTAACCATAACCCATTTGCACAAAGCAAAAACCAAAGTAAGATAAATACTGGTGACACACCGCCTACAATGATAAGCACTAGACCAAAGATCGCTAAAATAGTGGTATTAATGAGCCAAGCTGTAAATACTTTCGCAAAGAAAATACCTTCTGCCTTAACGGGCAAATAACGATTGATAAACCAAGTGCGACCTTCTCTTGAAAAAGATGTTGTCGCAATAACATTAGATCCCATTAAAAACATACCTGCACAAAAAGCAAGACCAAGCGCAAGAGCTGTTGTTTCACTATCTTTTATAAATTTATTTAACCAAGCTAAATTCCCGTCTTGTACAAAAATAATAAAGAAAAACATAATTGGCATCACAAAAGTATGCACAATACAATTAAGAAAAAATTGTGGCGTGCGAGTTAAAATACGAAACTCTTTTTTCACATATGCTTTCCAATGTGAATTTTGCACAGTAGCTTTATTAAAATTCTCGGCAGAAATCACTTCTTTTTTCGCAGTACTATTTGAAATTCCAATAACCCCTTTTAAATATGTACGCTCTGCAACATAGAAAAACAATACATAAAATGCAAACGAAATCGCAGCGAAAAGAAGTAAATATAAAAATCCTTTCCACGAAGCACTTTCTGTTAACGCCATTGCTCCAAAGTATGTCGTCGGAAAATAGTTTGTCATTTCTACTAGAAATGAAGATTGATTATTTGTAAGAAAGTCTGCTGCTGTTTTCCCAGAAGCAGCACTTCTATTTTTCCATTGGATAAATATATTAATGCCGACAATTAGCAATAAAGTAAATAAACCCATTAGCATATTACTTCGATCTTTATTTTTTGCGATATTTGTATAACGCATAATGATTGTCATAAGAAGTGAAGCGAGAACTAACGGAATAATCGGGAAAAATAAGTAAACAATTAAAAAGTAAACATAATATGTAATAAAAGCACCACTTTGTAATCCATACACAATGAAGATTGGAAATAAGATAAACGAAGCCATCACATATTGTGTAATTAAAACAGTAATAAACTTCGCCGTAATAATGTGGGCTGGCTTAAGTGGTAGTGGTAATAACATTTCAACGTCATCGCTATAATAAAAGACTGTTAAAATTGTCGTAATACTAAACAAAAATACCCAGATACTTCCAAACGCTAATCCCATACCAATTAGTAAGTTTTCCTGGTCAACTTGTTTTAATACGCCATACATACCATTCGCAAGTGGACCTATAAATAAAAATCCAACAAACAAAAGACCCAATAATGAAAGTAAAGATACAACACGCTTCTTCTTATCAGTTAACATATCAGCATAGTTCATCTTTAATAAAACTTTAGTTAACATCCAAATTTTATTCATTTTCCGTCATCTCCAAGAACATTTTTTCAAGAGATTCATTAGATTCAAAATGTTCTCGTATTTCTGCTAAATTCCCTTGAAATTGAAGTGTTCCTTTATTAATAATCGCAACTCGATCACATAATTTTTCAGCAACTTCTAACACATGCGTCGAAAAGAACACCGTTTTCCCTTTATCAGCATGTTCACGCATCATCTGTTTTAATATAAATGCCGATTTTGGATCTAATCCAGTCATTGGCTCGTCTAAAATCCAGACATCTGGATCATGCAAAAGAACTCCAATAATAATAATTTTTTGGCGCATTCCATGTGAATAACTTTGAATTTGATCAGACAATGCTTCGTACAAACTAAAGCGTTCTGCTAGTGTTCGGATCTTTTCCTGACGCACGTCTTTCGGAACATCATACATATCCGCCATAAAATTTAAATATTCAATCCCTTTTAAGCGTAAAAACATATCAGGACTGTCAGGAACATACCCAAATAACTTTTTCGCTTCAAGCGGCTCTTTCGTAATATCTTTTCCATTTACAGAAATCGTCCCGCTATCAAGAGAGTGAATACCTGTTATCATCTTAATTGTCGTTGATTTCCCTGCACCATTTGGACCTAAAAAACCAAATATCTCTCCGCTCGGGACTGTTAAATTCAAATCTTTTACCGCAAATTTGCTACCATTATAGCTCTTTGACACATTAACAATTTCAATCATCCATATCCAGCCCTTCTCTTATTTTCCAATAATTACATTTTAATTATAACATAATACGTTTCTGTATTTTATAATCTTTTAGAATTATCAAACACAAAAGAATCTTCTTTGTGACTTAACCTATAAATTTGCATAAAAGCACATACTTGAAGTTCAAATGCTGTACCAAAATAATCAATAGCTTAATGAAAAAAAATTAGATATACCGATTGAATACTAGAATGCAATCATAGAAAATGATTCCTCTTATGATGTATATTCTTTTATGGTGTAAAAACAACTAAAATATTTTGCCGTCCATCTTGCAAATCCAGAATTCCCAACATAGAAAACGTATATATTTTTCATAATATTAAACAAGCTCAATTCAAAACTTTCCGTCCGTGTAAAAGATGCAAGCCAGATAGTTTATGTTTACCTAATGAAGAGTGGATCCAGCAAATCGTTGAATATATTAATCAAAACTATCACGAACAATTTACCTTAAATAAGCTAGCAAATACATACCACGGAAGTCCCTACCATTTGCAACGTACATTTAAAAAAGGAAAAGGAATTAGTCCACTTGCATACATTCAACAAGTACGTATTACTAAAGCCATGTTTTACCTTGTAACCTCAAACAAAAATATAATAGATATCGGAATAGACATAGGGATACCAAATCCAACTTATTTCATAACATTTTTTAAAAAGAAAACAGGTTAACACCGACTGATTATCGAAAAAAAAAAACAACTGATGAAAAGATCCAAACATTAGATTAAACTCAAAACAATTTTAAGAAAGCAGCTCCTTATATAATCCAAAAGGAAGCATAAGTTTGCATTTTATGCAATGTTATGCTTCTTTTCACATTCTTTTTCTTTATCCCACATTATCAAATAGTAATACCTCTTCACTTTCTACTACCCTATGTTTCCTTATCCATAAAAATATATATACGAAGCTACCCCAACTGCTAAAACGACCCCTAAAAGAAGATAAATGATTGAAAGTCTTGTAATATTTCCTTTCGTTGAAGTTCCATAATTTTCTTCTTCACTTTTTCCTACCATTATTGTCACGATAACTGTCACTACTACTATGATTAATACCCCTAATATCCATGCTAACATTTCTACATCTCCTCCCTTCATTTCTAATTTTACGTTATTTATACTATTTATAACGTGGATATCTTTGTAATTATTTTAACAATTTTCAAACTAATTTCAAAATAAAGAAAAGCACTCGAAAAAAGGACAATTTCCTCCAGCCGAAAAGTAATCGTATATAACCTAAACAAAGGTCCAGTGCATATCCCAAGCACTGGACCTTTGTTTGATATTAGAATTGATGATGAAGATAATACATTCGTCATCAGCGTGGATTACAAGTTAACCATTTCATAACCATTTACAAAGTACTCTATTGTTTCTAACTCATATTCGTTTAATTCTCTATCAAGTTCTTGTTTATACGCTATTTTTATTTTTTCTGCATCGCCTTTATGTGTTTCCGTGTAGGTACCTACTGTTTTCAGCAAACGAATCTCTTGCAAAAATTCATTTCTATCAATTGCTTTCCCGTGTGAAAGAATATAAGTCTCAGCATCAAATTTCTCTAATTCTTGTATTAATTCAAACGTTCGTTTTGTTGTATAGTTCCACTTCGAAGAAAAAATATCTGCATAGATACAATCTCCTAAAAACAATATCTTTTCTTCTTTAATATAAATGACAACGGAGTCATGTGAATGGTTCCCTCCTACATGCTTTAACACACATGTCACATCACCAAGGTCTAATTCAAGTTGTTTCTGAAACGTTAATGACGGTAAGACAATTTGAATATTTCTTGGTTGTTCACTGAATTCTTTTTTTATACAAGTAGCACAAAATTCAATTTCTGTACCTTCTTTTACTCGTGCGTCCAAGGCCTCATCTGTCCATTCATAAGGAACGAGTGTATTCATCTCTTTTTTTGTTTCACTATGTGCGATAGACAAAGCATTTTTTAATACAGGTAATCCAAAAATATGATCCCAATGCCAGTGTGTTAATGCAACGAAATCAGGATTTGAGATGTTCTGTTCGTTTAGCATTTCTAAAAACAAATGTGCATGTGCTTCTGAATTACCTGCATCTATCATCAAAGTCTTTTCTTTTCCAACTACCATTCCTAAAATAGGTCTATCTGTTTCAGAAACAGGTGTCATATACCAAAATGAATCTCCTATTTTTTTTATTTGCTGCATAACTATTGCCTCCATTTATGACTGTATAAGAATTGCCAGCCAAGAAATTTCTTGGCCTTGTATTTTGATTACTAGTAAACGAATACATCAAAAATAAAGTGAAACTTCCATCCGTGGGGGTTTTCTTCATCCCCCACGGATGGAAAGCCCGACCAATCGGGCTTTTACGGGCAGTTGTCTCCCATCTATCTTCTTTAGAAAAGCGAAAGTGGCTCGTCCAGAATGTGAGGAAGAAGCGAAGCCACCGAACATTCTAGCCACTGGAACTGGACAATATTCTCTCTAAATCTTGAGGTGAGGGTCTTACTGCCCACGAATAGCGGGATAAAATCATTCTTCATATTTTTTATCTAATGCAATACAAATACTAATGATAATTTTGCCGTTGGACAAAATTTGACGCTTACAAAGAAAATAAAAAAATAGAGATTCTAAAAAATAATCGTATGACTCTTTAAACTCTCTACCTTCTATTTTATTTTTCTTCTAACAATAAAGCACGCAAAGCGTCTAACTGTTCTTTCGTAAGTCCAATTCCTTTTTCAGCATATTGCTCCGCAGAACCATATACGTTGTGAATTTCATCAAATGCCGCTTGTAAATATTCAACCCTCGCTTCAAACATTGCACTTAAAATTGCAATACTTGCTTCATCTTTAAGCCGCGCTCCTAAAAAAGCCATCATTTTCTCATTCAACTGTTCACGAAATCCATTACTCAGTAAATAATCTTGCATGACTGTCTCTTCTGGCACACCTAGTAACAGTAATAATAAAGCGGATGCAAAGCCAGTTCGATCTTTTCCTGCTGTACAATGGTTCAAAAGCGGTAAGTTGTTTGCGTCTTGTATAAGTTCTAAAAATGTCACAAATGCCTCATTACCAGTTACAAAATCTCGATTCATCTTCACTAAATATTCTCCTGGCTTGCCAAGCATTGATAAATCTCCTAAATGGAAAAATTCATTGATATTTAAGTCTTTTGCTAAATCTTGTATAACTGGTAAAGAAACTTGACGAACATCTTGTATTTCTGGATTTGGTTTATGTTGCACTTCGAAATCTGTACGATAATCGCAAACAACTTTCAAGCCCAAATTATGTATATAACGAATATCTTCTTCTGTTAACCCTGCTAGCTCTTCAGAGCGATACAATTTCCCCCATTTCACTACGCGTCCATCTTTTGTTTCATACCCGCCTAAATCACGAAAGTTAAATGCACCTTGCAGCGGTAAGCGGCGCTCTGCTACTGTAATACGCTCTCCTTCGTTCGTAACTAATCGAAAATAAACTCGCATAGCTGGATTCGGATCTTCGATTGTAACGGAAGAAGCATCTGTTACAACCGTTAATAATTGTCCATTTTCTTCAATATTCTCTGAGGATGTACTCCAATAAACACGCACTGATTCTTCTGCACTGCCCCAGTTTATAGATAAAGTGTTAGCGTTTTCTCGCTCTACTGTTACATCTAAGCCTGTTCGTTTCATGTTCGTTTTCATTTTTTCACCTATCACTTTCTCTATCGTTTCTACCCCCTATTGTATACCACATCATGTAACGCGTCTTACATATTTCATGACATTTTGCAATCAATTTATAAATACAGAGAAAACATTTCTTGTATATCTGTAAAAGATGTACAAGGTATTCCTCGAAATACATAGGCAATTTGTTCATTCCCCAAATCTTGATATACAACTGTACCTCTTTGCGGGTGCACATAGTATTCACAGTTTCCAATCTTTTGCGGGGAACTATAATTTCTTATCCATGAGGATACAGGGTGATAGCTATAATTAGTATGCCGACATGCCCATAGTGTATATAACTGCTCTTTTGCATCCCAATATACATACTGCGTTTCGTTGTCACCAAAACCAACAGACTCTAATTCCCATGAACAGGGAACTAGAAGCGGTAATGATACAAACTCCTTTTCTTTAGGAGAACTCCATGCAAAGCAACGACTGATTTCGCCTCCGCCCTTTTCTATATGAGCCTGAAAACTTAAACGATGAAATGGTAATTTCATTTGTTGTTTTGCTTTCTCTAATTCAAGTGGCTGTAAACCATATAAAAATTCCTCCATCTGATGCTGCTCAATAACTCCATCATCAATAGAAATTTCAATTTGTGTTTTCCACTTAGAAGTGACGTAACTATCGCACCCTTTATAATTTATACCACGCCAATATGTAAGTTTATTATATTGAAAACACTCGCCCTGTGCATGAGACAAACAACTGTCTGGAAAAGTCGGTTCCATAATATCCAGAAAAAACTGTTTCACGCGAAACATTCCTGTAGGAGTAATCACCTGAAACCAAAGCGTTTCCCACTTTTCACTCTCCTGCCGCTGTGATATGTGCTCTACATGCCAGTCTGGAAATAAAACTTCCGGATATAACGGAACCATTCTTTTAAATACTTGTTTTATCATCAAATTCCCCCTTGAGTTATTTCTTCAATAATTCGAGAGGGATCTTCATTTACCCTTTTCTGATCACTCTTGTGTATTTCTCTATCTTCCCTAACTGTATACAGTTGTTGTTAGAAAACACTCGTTTCATGGCATCGTTCATTTCGTCAGTACTCCCCACATAATATGAAGCACCGATTTCTTTTAAAATGTATAACGCTTTTTCATGAAGCATTGTCCCGTATCGTTTTCCACGCATATTCGGGACAATACCAAGATAAAACAATCTCCCTTCTTCTACCGTACCTGGCTCAATATGCGGCAAAATAACCCCTACTGGATTTTCTCCTTGAAAAGCGACTAAGCAATGTTCGTTCCATCTGCCGCCAATTTCTGTTTGAAAAGCATATAATAATTGGTCTATAGATAATGTTTCTTTCGTATGTGAACTACCCACCACTTAACGACCTTACGGTCTGTTTGAAGTGGGGGCTTCAAAAGTCAAAAGACTTTCTCTTTTATTGCTAATTCATCCACAA
>NZ_JBITWA010000018.1:0-29171 GCF_044543425.1 Bacillus sp. NPDC077411
CGGAGGGGGTCTTTTTTCATAAGAGATCCTCATTTGGTAACGAAAAACAAGTTAGAATTTACAATTTTATTACTATTACACTGTTTTCAGTGTCCCAAAAATGATCATTTTTGTTACATTTTGTTTTAAAAAACAACAAGTTTTATAACTATTGAAGTCGTTGTAACAAAATACTGTATCAAAAGTTATTGGTAACATTATTGATTGAAGCCATTTTTGTTACTGAAAAACATGTATATATTAATAAGATTTGCTACTTTGCCCCTGATTACAAGAACGCTGGTACTGGGCCTAATCGGCTTTTAATTCCTTTTCAGGCAACCAAATCACAGTCTAGGCGGGCTCTCTCATGCAGTAGAAAAGGGAACGGTTAATTCACTTTTCATTAGTGTTTTTATTGCCTCTCGTTCTGCTGGTAAAATGATTTCTCTTAATTCTTGATTCATTGATGCAATGTCTGGATCATATGCGAAGGAAGGATCTAACCCTTCTAGGTATTCCCACAAATCGTTTAAGAATTCTCTACATTGTTGTGCTACCTCATCAGACAGAAATAGTTGATTAAAGATAAAAAAGTCGTTTGCCTCGACCCATTTTTGATTAGCATCATGATACCTTACCCTTCTTTTTACAATATTCAATTTTTGGATCGCCAAGTTTCTTTGCCCTTCTTGGTCCCACAAATTTAAAATTTCTTGTTTATCCTTGCCTGTGGCCTGAACTTCCTCCGTTAAAAACCACTCAATATCTGCTTTATTTGTATTCTCAAAGGTTAATTCTCTTACAACTCCACGAAGAGTGAAGATGGCACCGTAGGCAGTTTCCAGATATTTAAAGAGTTCGGGATACCGCTCATGTTTTTTTGTTGTGTACAGTTCAAAATCCTTAAAAACACGTTGCTGTTCATGTTTGAGCTGTTCTAACTTTATATGAAGGATGGAATAACAATTTTTGCACACTGCTAATAGCTTCGTTAGGTATTTTCTCAGGTGAAAAAGATAAAAGAATATCAATGACCTCTTGGTTTTCTAAGCTAATTTTCTCTAACTTCTCTGGTAAAGCCCGTCCTGTTTCGCTTCTTTGGCCTATAACTTGAATTGGTACTCATTTATATTAACCAAAATGAATATCTATTATTGAAACTATATTAACTAGGGAGGAATCTTCATGGGATACTTTGTTACCGTAGAGTCAGGTGTGAATTTATATGTAGAAGATATTAACCCCGGGGGAAATAAGACCATCGTATTTTTACATGGCTGGCCGTTAAGCCATAAACAGTTTGAATATCAGTTTAATGTTCTTCCTGCTATGGGCTATCGCTGTATTGGTATAGACTGGAGGGGATTTGGCAATTCGGATAAACCAATGAGCGGCTATACTTTTAATAGACTTGCAGATGATATCCGCACAGTAGTTGGTACACTTCAAATAAACAATTTTACTCTTGTGGGTCACTCTACCGGTGGGTCTATCGCAATTCGATATATGTCTCGTCACAATGGTTTTAGGGTATCAAAGCTTGTTCTTATTGATGCGGCCGCTCCAATTGGATTTACCGCAGAAACTGCTAATAACTACCTTAAAGAAACCTTAAATGATCGGCCTAAAATGATGCAGGACGTAACAGATGGCTTTTTCTTTCAGTATATAACTAAACCATTTTCGGACTGGTTTTTGCAAATGGGGCTACAAGCAGCAAGTTGGTCGACAGCTGCTATTATAACTACATTAAGAGATGAGAAGCTACATGCGGATCTTCCGAAAATTAATGTTCCTACTTTAATCGTTCACGGCATTCATGACAAAGTTATTCCATTTGTACAAGCTCAGGAACTAAATGAAAAGATAAGAAATTCACAGCTTGTTCCGTTTCAATATAGTGGTCATGGCCTTTTCTGGGAAGAACGCGAGAAATTTAACCAACTATTGGCACAATTTATTTAGTTAAAAATTTGATCTAAATTCAAATAAACAGAGGACGATAGCGTAATAATCGAGTACGCTTTACGGACAGTAAAATATTTGCTGTAATTATTAGACTCAATACAGTGTTGAACAAAAAGATATGTTAGTTCAACCAGCTAATGGGCTGCAATTATAATCATTATCTTAATCTTCCGCAAAAGAGTGCGATTGTTAATTAAAACTTAGATTTCAAACGACTTTATTGTTATATTTTTTAGTGTAGTGAAGTATCTCGCATCGAGATTAAATAACTATATTTTTAACCCCGTCCCAAATTTAGAACGGGGTTATGCTTGTTTGAGCTTTTAAAATTAAATAACTTTATTGTCATTTTACAGGCAGTCCAATTTATTTATGATTCCTCCTATTCATGTATCTTCGCAAACATAAATAGTCCTAGGCACTAACACCCAGGACTTCTTAATCAAATATTCATACTTTTCCGTATTTTGATTATATCACTTTGAGTAAAAAATTATAGTTCTTTGTTCAACTAAACTCCCTCTTACTTGAACAAAGAACAGTGTATATTATATTCATGTAAGGTTAACATAACGTATCATTATCGGTAGCAAGGAAAAAGGCGTCCCCTTACTCTCACAAGGGATTTGCCTTTTTCTTTTTCTATGAGGCTATGCATGATTTTATACATTGTGGAGATAATGGGGGTTTTCAGGCTTAGGGATGTCCTGTATTAGTACAAAATTTTGTATAAAATCTTGTATAAATGAAAACAAGTGATATGTGAATTATTAAGAAAAAGGGTATATCATTGCTATAGCGAATGTATTTTTGAGGTGAAACGCTATGAAGACGTTTTATAGTCCTAGTGACGTGGCGGAGCAATTAGGCATTCAGTCATCTACGTTACGTAAGTATGCAGACGTGTTGGAAAAAGAGGGTTACAACTTCATAAAAAACGAGCGTGGACATAGGAAGTATAGAGAAAGTGATGTAATGATATTCCGTAAGGTTATAAACCTAAAGGACGATACAGATATGACACTAGAAAATGCTACAAAGCAAATTGTATCATGGCATCAAGGTATTGAGGTGTTGCCGTTGGATCGACATGAAGTTGAGCGCTATGAAGAACCGGATTTCAACGCTACAGATGATGATTCAAGATCAAAAAGAAGTCATTGAAAAACAAAATGAGTTGCTTCAGGAATTAACCAAACGACTAACTGAGCAAGATCAGCGATTCATACAAAGAGAATCAGAGTTATTAAGCGCTATACAAACGATACAAGAATCCCAGGCACTTATAGCGACGAATTCTAGCGAAGACACGGCGAAGAACCAAGGCCGTGATGAAATGCTTATGCAAACAATAAGAGAAGTCCAGGAAGTTAAAAAGATGATTGCAGCAAGTAAAGATAAGAAATGGTATGAGTTTTGGAAATAATCTTTTGAATTTTGATTAATTAAGGAGTGAATTGAAATGGGAAGATACCCAACGATTACAATAATAAAAGAATTAGATAATAGCAAATATGTAATTTATAGTTTTGGTCCTACTATTGATAGTTGCGAGCAATACCCAGAAATGTATGAAAGATGGCGTTTTAAGATTTTAAAAGATAAAATAACCTTTGAAGAAGGTTATGTTTTACTTGATGATATGCCTAAGGAACATTTTCGATTATTTTACAAGTGTGCTTTTAAAGTATATAAGCAAGTTGAAGAATGTGGTGGAATGGAAAATTTTAAAAATATTGATTTACCAGATCAAATTTCATTTATTATTTAAAATTTATAAGGATAGATTGTACTTTATTTTAAAATAAGCATTCTTCTCTCTCCACTTATACTGTGGGGTGTGTTAGAAGGCTCTAAGAATAAATTCAGTCTTAGAATACAGACAGTACTATTAATACTCCTTGTTTTGTTTCTCATAACAATAGGGGTAGGTATACTAGAAGACAGATTGGGGTAGCAGTATGGGGGAAAAGAAATTTATAAACTATGAGAAAGACCCAGAGTATTTAAACGACTATGTAGCATTTACAAGTAAAAAGTTTGGAAAAACCTATTATTTGACTACAGACGTTAAGGGGTACACAGAGTATGAGTTAGAAGCGTATATTGTGGAACTGGAAGCATATAAGAAAAAGAGAAGAAAGAAAAATTGGATATACTTTGGTTGTTTTGTATTGTTTTGTATTGTTTTGTATAGTCTTGTTAGTAATAGAGGGGTATCAAAACGCTGAACTAGTTGCGAAAGGTAAGCCAATAGAAGCACCTGTTCTTGGGAGACATGTTGAGCTTGAACACCCTACTTTAGAATTGATTGTTGATGATAAAGTTAAAAAGTTATGGGTAAAGCAAGAGTTGTATGACAGTATAACTGTCATGGATAAGGTGAAGGTAATTGAATATAAAGGTGAGATTAAGTTAGACCCTAGATACGAAGGTGAAGACTTAATTATAAGGTTTATTAAAAAGGAAAAAGGAGTAGGAGAGTAAAATAAAAAAAGGTGTGGTATTAGTATGGAGATGGAAGATAAGGGGCAAGAAATTAAATCAAAAGAATCAAACGATAAGCCTTTAGCTTTTGGTTTTATTCTTTTCATGGTACTCGGGTGTTTTTGCCCAAATCCCCGATATGGGGGAATTAGCTAAATTTATAGCTATGTCAAAAGGTAGACCTTATGACATAGCTATAAATCTAGAATTTTTCATTTCAAAAATACAACTTATAATTATTTGAAATATTTCAATTGAAATGTATATGTTTTGACATAATCATTTTTAAAAGACGTTAAAATCCTTTGTTTATAAGGATCTTTTAATAATCCGCTTGCTATTCTCCCATTTCGAGGGGATGGGCAAAGAAACCCTACTTTGGTTATTTTAAAAGAATTATTTTTGATAATGGTGTTGTAAATCTCTGGAACAAATGCTTATCTACAAAATTCAAGTTATTTTTCTGATGCTTCATTCTTTATTGTAAATAATATACATTCAAAAAATGTTTATTTTTGTTTTTTATGGAAATTAATTTTTTTAGTAGTGGTAGGTATATCACTTGCTGTAGTAACTTGGTCATTCAGAAAATTATGTGAAATGAGGAAGAAATAGATTAAATATTGATTAACTCATTTTCTATGTTTTAAAAACAAGTCTAATATTGGCGTACCACCAACATTTCAACGAAAATATACGCTAAGCAAATTCCGACATAAAAAACGTTGATTTTACTACTCTAAGCGACTTATTCGATCTCAAAAACGAGGATATTTGAGACAAATGAAATTCACCCTAAAATGTGCTGAGAATAGCTTGAAATACGTCTCAAAATTCATCTCTAAATTAAAGTCTCAATGTAAACAAACAATATTGAGTTTTAAGAATCCCTTAACGTATAAAAAGGTTAAAATGTGCGTGCTACCCCAGTAAAATCTGAATGATTATAGGAGAGTATAAAAAAACCTTGCAGAGAATATTCTGCAAGGTGCTTACAAATATTTTATCCCAATCGAGGCAATAAACGTTCTCCGCTTTTCATTTCACTTCCACATAAAGGACATTTTGGGTGTTTTTCAAATGCAAAGTTTTTTCGCATCCACCCTAAGCACTCCTCTGACTCACATTCCCAAACTGGGATTTCTTCCGGTGCTACTTCTGCAACGTCATTCTTTTTGTTACGATACATGAGACCACTCCTTTTATGTGAAATATGTGTTTATATAATTAAAAAGGTTGTTAACCGTTCGTGTTAACAACCTTTTTATTGTCTAAATTATAGCTTTACAACGTTTTTAGCTTGAGGTCCGCGGTTACCTTCTTCAACTTCGAAGCTCACTTCTTGACCTTCGTCAAGAGTTTTGAAACCGTCGCCAGTAATAGCTGAGAAGTGAACGAATACGTCATTTCCGTCTGCAACTTCGATGAATCCGAAACCTTTTTCGCTGTTAAACCATTTTACTTTACCTGTTAATGTCATGGTAAATGCCTCCTAAAAATAAAGAAAATAAATGTAATATGATCCGTCTTATTTCTAAGGAAAATAAAAATTCACATATTATCAAAAACCCATAAGGAACGCATATCATCCCTATTGATGCTTGATAATATGTGAAGTGGATTTGTTTTCATATCGTATTCTATGGTTTCATTTTACAATGAAATGAGAAATATTGCAAGTGATGGTAACATTTTTGATTTTATTAGCAAACCGCCTCTCCGTGCGGGACTAATTAGCTTGGAGAGGCGATGAATTAAAAAGAAGCTATAAAGTAAAAGCGATGTGCTTTTACTTCAATATATCCGTTTTGTTGAATGTGGTTATGGATACGAAGCAATTGCTCTTCATATTTTGATACCGAAAAATCAGGAATTTGCCATGGAATTGTTTTTAAATAGTATATAATGCTTCCGATGTCGTAAAAGCGTTGATATGGAAAGTATTCTTGTTGCTTAAGAATTTGAAATCCAGATTGTTTTAGTTGTGAAGTGGCATACTGCATATCCCAATAGCTGTACTCATTTTCAGTATGTGCATGAAGAAGATGATTTAATTCTAAAGTGTCCAATCCGCCAACTTGTTGAGTAATAAAAACTCCGTTTGGCTTTAGAATTCTTTTTACTTCTGCCTCGCAATATGATTCATGTTTGTTAATAATTAAATCAAATTGTTCGTTTGCAAATGGCAATTTTGCATCATCTTCGATTTCATGAACAGAAACACCTAAAGGTTCTAGCTTTGCTTTTGCCAAAGCGATATTGGGAGCATATCCTTCTGTTGCTGCAGTTCTAGCAGGAAGCGGGGTTAGTAAAGATAAAAACTCACCGCCACCAGTTCCCATATCTAGCATGTGATCTACGCTATGCATATACTGTAATACGATTGATGAATAGCTCCACGGAAGTGGTTCTGTACTTAGTCTCCCGGTATCTGTTAGAAACGAGAAATTCCATCCTTGAAAAGGTTTATTAGCTTGTTTAACAAAATGATAAAAAGTATCTTTCATAGTTATTCCTCCTAAGTTATATTTTTATAGCTCAAATATAAGAGGAGGTCCACGACACATATTACAGTTACTATATGTCTGTTACATAGTGATACATATGTATATTCCCTTTCTAAATAAAATATTGTATGGATTATTTTAAATTAATATTACCACAAAGTGAATGAATATTTTGAAAAATCGAATTGTTCTGGTGTTTTTGTTTGTATAGAAAAAGAGTATGAACAAAATAAACATGTTATGGTAAGAGGAGAACTTTCCTGATAAATATAATGAGATTAAGTTCCCAATCTTAGCAGAATCTTAATTTTCGTGGTCGTAATTACCGGAAAATTAAGATTGTAACATTTTTTCTAGAATAATGAATATTTTATTCTCTGCTAATTTCAATTTTCATAATTGATATGCTAAATCTTATGGTTTCACTAGAACAGTACTTTGTGTCACTTTACCCATAAGTTGACCAGAAAATACTTACTTTTATAGGCGATTATCTAATTATCTAACGGAATTGGAAGCATAAATTGGCCTTGAGTTAATGATTAACCCATCAGCTGGCCGTTAGTTTATGCGGAATTTTATACATATGGAGTAAAGGAAATAAAGATAATGATTGCTTATAACCACTGATATAATGGGATGAATAAGAAACATACGTAGGTGAAGAGGATGCTTCACAGAATGTTGATAAGCTGGGGATTATTGGTGAGGGGAACTTCTGATAATGACACGTTATGTAAATTAAAAATGAATAGTATATACAATGCTCTAAATAAGAAAAGATGTCTAAATTAGACATCTTTTTATTTAGATACTAGATTATCAAGTTTCCAATAGGTATCTAATGGATCAATCTTACTGTCCATATATAAATACATGTTATTCAAATCTTTTGGGGGATTTTTCATCGTAAATGAAATTTCAAAAGTTAAAGCGTAGCCAACCGGAACATTTTTAAATTTATCTTCGTGTATAGGCATAGGTTGACCTTCATATTTTTTTCCCGTCTTTTCATCTTTAACGAAATACTTTATTTCTGAAAGATCAATTGTTTTTTCATCGTTTCGAACATTATTAATTGTAACACGAGTTGTAATGTTCCCCATTTTATCTACTATTTTATATTTTGCATTTTCAACTGTCGCTCTGTAAGATCCGCCTTTTGCAAATTCTTCATATAGTAGTATATTTTTTTCCTTTTCTTCAGATATTTCTTTCGATTTCTTTGGTTGAGTAGTTTCTTCACTACAAGCTGCCATTAAGCTTGTAAGTATAAATGCTGTACATGTTATTTTTATTAAAGATTTCATAGGGCTCCCTTTCTATATCCAAAAAATCAAAACACAAGGATAATTTTACATTAAAAGGTAAGAAAAGGGTGATTTTTTTTGAGAATTTATTTTTATTCCTAGAATGTTACGTTATGTTAACCGAGCATGAATACGATATTCATCCGAATTTGCACAAGATTGTCCTTGCTGATGGTACAATTAAAGTCATGGAGGGATATTATGGGTTATATTAAATTTTATGGAATACTGTTTCTTATATTCGGCACTGGAATATTCGTAATTATCAAGGCTGATTCACCAAAAATCAGGGAAAAAAATCTGTCATTCGTAATGATCTGTTTAGGGATAAATATACTCGCAATTCCAATGGCTTTTTTTATAGGTGGAATGGCAACAGATTCCCCAGACAGTACTGAACTTGATTTTTGGAAAGGATTTCTCTTTATTCAGGGAATACCGCTTCTCATACTACTTCTAGCTTTAGTTTGGTGGTTTATCGTTGGAATAAGGAAAAAGTCCACATGTAAGATTTTAAAATGACTTCCGCTAACGAATTTTATGTAAATAAGCTGTCCATATGGACAGCTTATTGTATTTTTTGTTGTATGTATATTAGAAGCATAAGTTGACCAAAACGGCTATCTTATGCTTTTTTTCACACTTTGCATAATGAAGTAAAAAACACTCATCTTCTTATGATTGATGGGTGTTTTTTGTTATAACAAATCTTTCTTCTATCCAATTTACGATGTTTTCTAACATCGGTAAGCTAATAGAGTGGTTTATATGAGGATAGAGAGTAAGTGAGAGATGAGAATGTTCAATTTCTCCAGATGCTAGGGCTTGTTCATAAAAAGTTTGCTGCCCAATTGGAGAAATAACTGTATCTTCCTGCCCGTGAAGTAAGAGGATATGTCTATTTTTAAAATTATGTAAAAAGTTAATAGGGTCTAATTGCTCGATAGCATCAATTTCATGATAAGCATTGGAACCTTGTTTTTGAAATATCTCTTCAGAAGTTAACCAGGCCGCCGAACCGTTTATATTAATTAATGCATCTATTTGTTGTTCTTGAACAAAAGCACCAGAAGCAATGAAACCCCCCATAGAACTACCGAGGATAATAAGTTTATGGTCAGAAAGGGAAAGGCTTTGAATAAACATTCGTACATCTTCAATAGATTGTATAATCGTTTTCCAAAAATAATGTTCCATAATAGCTTTGGAAAAGTAATTTGACAAGGCTTCTCTAGAGTCATGGTATATAATCTCGGGAATGATAACAGTGTAGCCGAAATTTGCTAAAATACTTGCTAAAAAAGTTTGATTGTATATACTTGAACCCCAACCATGATAAATAATAATTGTAACATGCTTATTATCATGTGTAGGCTCAAATAATAAATAATTGATGTTATTAGAATTCATGAGTTGTTTCTTATACATGTTAACACCTCTTCAATTGTTTGAAAATTTTAATTTCAATAATTGGTTATAGTGTATCTGCTAAAACGATTTTGTGCAAAATATATTTGGAAAGTATTGTTTTTTTGTGATTTGTGAGGGGGAAATGATAGCGTGAGTTCATATATACAGAGAAATATAAATCCAAGACTTTTCCGGAAATGAGATTTTTCGAGTAACTATATGTTGTCAATATGGAGAAAGATAAGTACATAGGAATTTTAGGAGGAAATGAACATGAAAATTGGTTTAATTGGTTTAGGGAAAATGGGACTTAACTTAGGACAAAATTTAATTGATAAAAAGCATGAAGTAGTCGCTTTTGATTTAAATGCAAATGCCGTAAAGGAAATAGAAGGATATGGGGCTATTGGTACAACTACATTAGCGGAACTCATTCAATCATTAGAAAAACCGAGAGTCATTTGGATTATGGTTCCGCATGCTGTTGTTGATTCGGTGATGAGTGACATTACGCCATTTTTAAGTCAAGGAGATATTGTAATTGAAGCGGGTAATTCCCACTATAAGGAATCAATTCGACGTTATAATGAGTTCAAAGAAGTTGGCGTGCATTTTATGGATGCAGGAACATCTGGCGGAACAGAAGGCGCTCGTCACGGAGCTTGCTATATGATTGGTGGAGATCCGGAAGCTTGGACTATTGTAGAACCTATTTTTCGGGATACAGCGGTAGAAAATGGCTATATATATGCAGGAAAAGCCGGGAGCGGTCATTTTTTAAAGATGGTTCATAATGGTATTGAATATGGAATGATGGCTGCCATTGGTGAAGGATTTGAAGTATTAGAGAAAAGTGAATTTGATTATGATTATGAAAATGTAGCAAAAGTGTGGAATCATGGTTCAGTTATTCGTTCATGGCTTATGGAATTGACAGAACGTGCATTTTCTAAAGATGCAAAATTAAATGAAATTAAAGGGATTATGCATTCGTCAGGTGAAGGGAAATGGACAGTTGAAACGGCTCTTGATCTACAAGCGGCAACGCCTGTTATCGCTATGTCATTACTAATGCGTTATCGTTCGCTAGAAAACGATTCATTTACTGGGAAAGTGGTAGCAGCACTTCGCAATGAATTTGGTGGTCATGCTGTGGAAAAAAATGAAAAGAACGAATAGTTGGTGTTATTGAACACTATAATATGTACAATAACGGAAAGTTCATTCGGTATGCAAGTAATTTAAATAGCCCTGTTCAGGCGAGAATAGGGCTATTTATTAATCGTGGAAATTAATATAAACTTATATATCTGTTAAAAGAAGAACACGTGCTGGGGAGGCATCTGTTCCAACTAATTTTAATGGCGCCGCCACCATAAAGTAGCTGTCAGGTGAGACTTCTTTTAAGCATAATCCTTCAATAACGATAATATCTGCACCAAATAATATTTTATGAGTAGGATGTCCTGGTTGACTACGTTCAACACCAAGAGCATCGATCCCAATTCCTCTAATATTTCGTGCTGCTAAATAATTCGCACCGTCCTCTTTTAAAAAAATAAATTCAAAGTTAAATTCATTTTCAAATGAATTTTGTGTTTTAAAAAGAACAAAATCATTCTCTTGAATATCAAGATTTTCTAAATCAGCTTTTGTAATTCCATCTTTAATTTCTGTTAAATCAAAAACTTTAGCAGTTCCCACTAATTTTTCTAATGGAATGGTTTCAAATGTTTTTCCTTTATTGATCATATGAAGAGGTGCATCAATATGTGTACCTGTATGAACATCTAATTCAATGCGTGATTCGGTTACGTGAGCATTTGTTGTTTTGGAAAATTTTGGCTGTTTTTCAGGTTTATTTTTGTAAACGGTCATTCCTTCAAAAATAGGTGCTGTGATATCATATATTTTCATTGTCGTTTTCTCCTTTGAAACGAGTCGTTATAGTTGGCCACCAATGAAAATTATCTTTTTCTAATAAGGCATCAGACTCCTTAGGACCCATTGATCCAGATTCATAGTTAGGAAAGTTTTCAGCTTTATGATTTGCCCAAACATTTGAGATAACATCAACAAATTTCCATGAAAGGGCCACTTCCTCCCAATGCGTAAAATTGGTTGAATCGCCGCGCATGCAATCATATAGGAGTATTTCATAGGCCTCGGGTGTATTCATTTTATCTGTACAGTTATTACAATAGCTTAATCTAATAGGGGTTGATGTTACACTGCTATTTGTTTTTTGTGCATTTAAGTGCAATGTAATTCCCTCATCTGGTTGAATATGAATAATGAGTAAATTAGGATGGACCTTTCTTTCCTGACTCAAATATAAATTCATTGGCAAATCTTTAAACTGTATAACAATTTCAGTAGATTTTTCTTGCATACGTTTACCTGTTCGAATATAAAAAGGAACTCCCGTCCATCTGAAATTTTCAATCATTAGCTTACCTGCAACAAATGTTTCTGTATTTGATGCTGGATCTACCTCGTTTTCTTCTTTGTAGCCAATTACCTTTTTTTCGTTTATAATGCCAGGGCCATACTGTCCGCGGACGAAGTATTGTTCGACTTCGTCTTTTGAGAGCGGTTTTAAAGCACGAAAAATTTTTATTTTTTCACTGCGAATCTCATCTGCTGTTAACTTAATAGGCGGATCCATCGCAAGAAGAGCAACCATTTGTAGTATATGATTTTGTACCATATCGCGGAGAGCACCAGAAGACTCATAATAACGTCCTCGATCTTCAACTCCTAATATTTCACTTGAAGTAATTTGTACGTTGGCAATATATTGATTGTTCCAAAGAGGCTCAAAAATAGCGTTGGCAAAGCGAATGACTTTAATATTTTGGACCATTTCTTTTCCTAAGTAATGGTCAATCCGGTAAATTTGTTCTTCTGTAAATGCTTGACGCAGCTGATCGTTTAGTTCTTGAGCTGAGTCATAGTCATGCCCAAACGGCTTTTCAATAATTAATCGAATCCATCCTTCTGTAGAAGTTAATCCTTCTGATTTTAAATTTGTGGCAATTGTCCCAAAAAAATCAGGAGCCATCGCTAAATAAAAAATGCGGTTTCCAGCCGTGTTATATTTATCATCAAGAGTGCTTAACAAACTTTTAAGCTCTTGATAAGAAGATATGTTTGTTACATCAAAAGGATGGTAGTAAAAATGGGAAGTGAATGTATCTTGATTTCTGTCATTATCTGGAAAGTGATGAATAGATTGTTTGACATTTTCACGAAATATTTCGTTAGACCAAGGTCTTCTTGCAACACCAACAACAGCGAAATCTTCAGAGATTTTCCCACTTCGATACAGTCTATAAATGGAAGGAAACAATTTACGTTTTGCTAAATCACCTGTTGCACCAAAAATGACAATAATAGTTTTAGGGGGTTTCATCATGTAATAAGCCTCACTTTATTGTAAATAAATTCAAACTTAGTATGTGGTTTATTTAGTAATACATGTAAGATACAAGGTGAATAATTTACTGTAGCTCATTGAGTGACGAGAAGTACTTAGAGAAGAAGGAGAACTTTGGAAAATAGAGAAATATAGAATGAAATGAAAGGTGAGGAAGCCTTGGGGATGCCAAACATTTGCGTGATTTCTATAAACGTAACAAATATAAAGCAAGCTCAAGTTGTTTTAGGTATTGAAACAGATAATTGAATCGAAACAATAGCTTTTTATAAAGAAAAAGGCATCGAAATGATATATGATACACCACAAAAATGTCCTCCAGGTTATTTTAGTGCATGTAATGATCCATTTGGGAATGTAATTGGACTTTTAGAATTTAGTAAAGAGGTAACGCAATCTTGAACAAGCAGGGGAGAATAAGATGAAAGTGCAATTAGAAGCAGTGACGAGAGAGAATTGGCAAGAGGCCTTACAATTAAAAGTAAAAGATGTTCAAAATTATTTCGTTCCAACTGTAGCAGTATCACTTGCTAAAGTGTATGTGAAACCAGACGGTGATAAGGTGAATTATTTGCCCTTTGCCATTTATGAAGAAGAGCAGGGATTAATTGGTTTCGAAGGAAGACATAGCCCATAGCGGGAGGCGTAGCCGCAGATGTGAAGCATTGAGGATCTTAAAAATAAGAATAATCAACTAAACAAAGGATTATAAATTGGAGTACCACCACATTGCCATCAACTTAAGAAAACAAGTCACCCCAAATTGTTCAATGTAATTAAAATAAACTTTTCTTTTGTCACAATTATTGAATTCAAGGAGAGTGGATGCAAATGCATGCTGAAATCAAATTCATTCATCACGTCGGCCATGTAGTCTCCGATATGGAAGCTGCACTTGAGCTGTACAGAAAACTGGGATTTGTCTGTTCGCCACCGTCCTATCCGGCGATGGCCGAAAATGAAGGAGAACCTCCGAAGCTATTCGGAGCGGCCAATTCGCATGCCGAGTTTTTAGGCAGCTTTATCGAAATCGTAACGGTTGCCGAGATAGGCGCGAAGATTCCGATCAATGCAAAACTCGTTCCGTTGCAGGCATCGCCGGATGTGTTCCAAGCAATAATCGGAAAAATCAAACGCACTGTCGATACTGTCTCCAGATGTCTGTCCCGTTATGAAGGAGCGCATATTCTTTGTTTCGGTACCGAGGATGCCGGCCAGACAGCGGACCGTTTCCAACGGAGTGGAATCAGTCATAGCGGTGTTAACACCGTGCAGCGGGCTCTTGAGATGTCCGGGGGAATTCAACTTATTCCCGTGCGCTATTTGGAAATTGACGGGGACAACGTGTATGAAGGTCGTCTGGCTGTAGCGGAAAACCCACCCTTAGCCATAGTAGAGGAGCAAATACCTCCGAACCATCCGAATGGGGCGACGGATCTGGTCGAATCAATCTTATGTGTAAACGATTCCGAGCTGGACGAATTCACTCGGCGATATGGCCGATACTTGGACTGTGAGGTCCGGACGGATGGAGTGACACACATCTTCAACTTGGAAGGAGCTCGCATCACAATCGTTCCCGGATCGCGGTTGTCAGAGCTGCTACCAGGAGAGGTGGCCCCCCCACTGCCGGGATTCGCCGGGTACGCAGTAGCAGTGAGCGATATCTCCCACACCCGAAGTTATCTCGAAGAGAATGGTTTACCGATAGCGGAGACGACCTCAGGCGACATCTTCGTACCGGCAGCTTCGGCGCTTGGTGCTGCTATCGTGTTCAGAAAAGCGTAGCCGCGAAAAGCAAACAATCCGTGTTAAATTGAAACAGAGGTAGATTAAGACTTAAAAAATACTAATTTCCTGTAAGTGTTTTAAAAGATACAAAACAACTGTTTACGGTATAAAAATAGTGCTATCACCAAGAGGAATTTTTCACTTTCCCTTAGGATAGCACTACACTACATTATATAAAAGTTTTGGTTTTGTTGAAGCAGGTGAATTTGATGAAGAAGAAGAGTTATTACGCTTTATAATTAACAGAAAAGAATAGATGATAGGGAAAATCTCCCTATGTTATACTTTGGATGATGGACGTATAAAAAGCTAGGAGGGAGAACATGGGGAGAGAAGTACAATTTGAAGATGAAGGTGTAGTTTTGAAATTGAATGGAGTAACTGGTTTTTTTGCGTTAAAACTATCATTAAAAATCCCATTTCATACAATTAAAAGTGTATTTGTAGACTATTTTGATGCTCCGCACTGGATGCTTCGTATGCCTGGAACATCATTTCCTGCCCTTAATATTTTTGAGGGAAGTTTTAAATATGCTGATGAGTGGTATTTTCTTTCCTATGAAAATAGGGTACCTCTCGTAATGATTGAATTAGAAGGTCACGAAAAATATAAGTATGTTGTTTTTGAAATTGATAATCCTACTAAGGTAGCAGCAGATATTAGGAAACATATGAGAGATTAATATGAGCGTTAGATAAAGGGTGATACAAATTTCAAGAAATTGTATCACCCTTTATCTGTGACCCATTCTATAATTTTCACGGTTTATTAGAGAGAACTGAGATTGTGTAATGTTGGCTTAACTGTATGAAAAAAGATTATTCCTTATGCAATGCTTTATGAATAGCTAACTGTGCTTTAGAAGTATTAGCAAAATTCAACCATTTTGTTTCAAGCTGAATGGTATGAGAATCAATTATCATTTCAACAATATCTAGATGTGAAAGAGTTGTCATAATTGATGTTTTATCACCATTTCTTTTTGCTGAAGACATATGTATTGCTAGTTCTGCGTTTACTGCAAATGCAAAATCGATAATCGTTGCTCCTTCAGGTAAATGAATTGGCTGTAATTGTGGTGTGAAAACAACGATTGTATCTTGAAAGAGTTCGTAGGAAACTAAATCATAAAAAGTGAGCGTATCTTTTGTTAATTCTATGTTGTTCATAATTGTATCATCCATAAGCTGTGCAGATAGCTGTTGTACTTCAGAATGCGGCATATCGCTTGAAAGTAAAGAAAAAATACCTCCATCATGCCTTCGTTTACCATCTTCAGTTTGAATACATATAGCCATCTCGTGATTTTCAATTTTGACCTTTGTTTTCAAACATTTATCAAATAAATTGCTATTGATGGCAATTGTGTCTTCAAATTGGTGTGGGATTGGTTCGTATAATTGATGTACCATTCCGAGAATTTTATAACAATCTAAAATGGATGAAGTTGTAATATGAATTTTGGAAATCATAGTTACATCTTGAATGACTTGCAGATGAGAATAAGCAGTATTAATAGGGCTTATTTCATAATCCAGGTGCCATGTTAATACTTCATCTTGAAAGCTTTGCATGTCTCTAGAAATCGTATCTATTAGATGGTGTAATATCTGATTATAATTTTGTAAAAGTTGTTTCATTCCTTCGTACTTTTGATTATGGAGATAAAAAAATGCAAGATCTTCTAATTCATATTGTATCGTTTTAAAATGTAGTTTATGGCAAAGTGGAGCGAATATCTTTAACGTTTCGTTTGCGTAAGGAACTTGTTTATGCTTATTTTTTACTTGCAGCGTTCTCATGTTGTGAAGTCGGTCTGTTACTTTTATAATTATCACTCGAATATCTTTTTGTGCTGCCACGAGCAACTTTTTGAAATTAATTGCTTCATATTCTTCTTTATTTTGTACAGATTTCTTATCTACTTTCGTTAGTCCATCGACAATATAAGAAACTTCTTTTCCGAAGTGTTTTTGTATATCTTTCAGCCTATAATTTGTATCTTCTACGACATCATGTAACAATGCTGCAATTAATGTTACACAGTCGGCTTCGCAGTCAAGTAATATGTCTGTCACTGCAAAGGGATGTAAAATATAAGGTTCTCCGGATATGCGAAACTGTCCTTCATGTGCTTGTTCAGCAAACAAGATGGCAAACTGAAACTGCTCGAATTCATTTTGGGTTAAATAAGTAGCTTTATGAATAAGTTGTTCTTTCATCAATTCACCTTCATTTATTAATTTTTTTAACTAAGGAATAATAGTTCGCCTTCATACAGGAAAAAGCCTTTCTAATAGCATATAATTGTAGGTAGACCTACATATTATTTTTGACATCACCCATATACTATTTTTTTTGTTTAGCAATGAAAGATATATGTAAGGGGGATTAGGTATGAGACTAGAAGTAGAAAAGTTACTCCAAGATCTTGAAGTATTCGGATTAGAACATGATTACACAAAAGAAACGAGAGAAGAAAGATTGCGAAACGTGTCTAAAGAAATGGGACAGTTTTTATCTATTTTGGTGAAAATGCGTGAAGCGAAACACATATTAGAAATTGGCACATCGAATGGATTCTCTACATTATGGCTTGCTAATGCTGCAGAGGAAACAAAGGGAACTGTTACAACAGTTGAACTTTCATCGAAACGAGTGGCAGAGGCAAATGAAAACTTCCAAAAAGCAAACCTCACAAACTATATTCATATCCATAATCAAGAAGCTGGGGCGTTTTTATCAGAACAGCTAGACAAGTCGTATGATTTTATTTTTTTAGATGCAGAACGAACGCAGTATATATGGTGGTGGGAAGACCTAAAACGCATTTTAATACCTAAAGGAATTATTGTCGTTGATAATGCAACTTCGCATGCGGAGGAATTACAGAATTTTTTTGATTTAGTTGAAGAAGAGAAGAACTTTGAAACAGTGTTATTGCCTTTTAAGATGGGTGCTTATGTCATGCGGAAACTCAATTAAAAAGAATTGTAAGCCTTTTAAACTAAAGAATCCGCCTTAAGAATGGATGCTTCTCAGCCTTAAGTCTGAGGACAATTAAAAATACAATAGGTATACTTATAATATAAAACGGGGAATGAATGCAATATATAGACCGTTTAAAGATATGGTCACCTAACCATAATTATAAGTGTATGCATATAAAGGAGCGATTTTGTTGACGGAATTGCAAAAGAAGGAAACCTTATCAGTAGAGGACAAGATAGAAGTAGTCGTAGATTCAGTTATTAAAGATGAGGAATTAGCTGAACTAAATAAAGAAGCGGATTTGTATGTGCAAAAGTTAAATAGTGAGCATAATGCAGATCTTTCAAAAGTACTGGCACAACTTGCTGATTTAGGAGATAAAGAACAACGTGATGCAGGGCAAACATTAACGGCATTAAAACGTCCAGTAACGGCGATGATGAATGGGAAAAATGAGGATATTCCTAAAACATTGCTTGATTTACGTAAAGTTGTTTCAGAATTAGATCCGAATTCACTACATGCATCTGGTATGAAACGAATTATGTTCAAAGTATTTAAGAAAAACCCGATGGAAACGTATGTTCATAAATATCAATCCATTGATAAACAAATTGAAGAGATTATAAAGGCGCTATTAGTTGGTCGTGATAATTTACGAGAAGACAGCGTTGGTTTAGAAATGTTAAAAGAACAATCCGAGCAAAAGATTCATGCGCTTGATAAACAAGTGTATTTAGGTAAGAAGCTTGCGGATATGTTGGAAGTAGAAAAACAAAATCCAGAGCGGCAAAAAGATATTCCATTAATTAACGATGCGCTAGAAAAGATTCTTGTACGTACGCGTAATATGCAGCAAGCAAAGAGTGTGTTACTACAATCTATTGCCTCTGTTGATATCATTAAGAAAAATAATGAAAAGTTAACAGAAGCGATTCGAAATGCAATTACAATGACGCAAAACGTTGTCACAGTATCAGCAGCGATTCAATTGGCGTTAACGAATCAAAGGAAAACAATTGATGCTGTGAATGCGACAAATGAAGCAATTGAATCTATGATATTGAGTAATTCACAAGCGCTAAAGCAAAATACAGAAGAAACGACTAAGTTGTTAGAAAATCCAGCAATCGGTATGGAGAAACTTCGCGAATCATTCCAAAACGTATTTGCGGCGATTGAAGCATCTGAAAAATCAACAGAACGTATTATTGAATCAAGTAAAATGTTTGTAAAAGAACTAGACACGTTCAACGATGAAATGAAAAAGAAGCTCATTCAGCGTCCAAATAAATAGACGGCAATAGAGGAGGTGAAAAAATGGGTTTCTTTGAATTTATTTTGTTACTTATCGGCATAGTCCTTTTGATAGGACTTACAGCAGTAATTTTACTTGCTTATTTTGGCCGGAAATTTTATGTATCATGGAAAAAACCGTATAAACGAGCGACAGACTCAATGGAGCGTTTATCGCACAGCACAGTACCTTTCTTACAAGAATTCACACAGCATCCGTTGTTTTACCGCTGGATTCGTAAGGAAGGAAGCGGTAGTCAAAAAGCGTTCACCGTTCTTTTTTGTACAACTAACGAGCGCACAAAAGAACAAGTTTTTTCCATGTTGCCAAAGGAAAAACAGAAAAAACTTCACTACACTGTAAAAACAACAAAGCAAATTACAAGTGAAGATATGGAAATGACAACGATGAAAGTAAAAGAATTCTTGAAGCGAGAATTACAACAACCATCCAAGCCAACAGATTTCTCGTTTTACAAGTTGTACTTTTATGACCGGTATCCAGACGCATTAAAACATATTGAAATGTATAAACGTTCAGTAAATCCATCATTGCAAAGAAGTATTGATGATGTGACAATCTCTGTACTGCAAGCTATTCCGTACTATCAAGAAAATCGTATGTTTGAGCAGCAACATAAACTCGAGACTTTCTTAATGAAAGACTTAGTAGATATGTTATCACTCATTGCACAAATTCCACCGGCGCAGCGTTCAGAGAAAGAAGAAGAACTTACGATTTATCTAAAAGGATTTCAAAAAGAGATGGAAACAGTAGAACGTAACATTCGCAACGCTGTCGATCACGATTTACAAGTGAAGATGCGTGCAGCCAAAGAAAAATTTAAGAACTAAACAAGCGAGCATTGATCTATCAATGCTCGCTTGTTTAGTTTGGAAATGGTAATAAAATTTCACATACCACAATGTAAAGTTATAATTATATTAACTAACATCAAAGTATCTTTATTTTTATGTAAAAATTTGTTTTTAAGACTAAATTTATCCTCCTCTTACTATAAAGAATTTATTAAAATATATAGAGAGAAACAAATAGAAGGAGGTATGTGAGATGAAAGCGTATGTTAAACAACTTAATAATAAAGGAAATAATGAAGAGGGGATAAAGGAAATTATAGAATTATGGAATGAAAACGCTATGGAAACAGCTGAATGTGAATTAGACGAAAATGATAGGATGGCTGTTCAAGACCAATTAGAACAGTTTATACAATCAAAATACGGTACTGTTTTTGTAGTAATGAATGAATTTCAACATATTGTTGCTTATGCGATAGCTTCTATAAAAAAAGATTTAGTCAGCGATATGCTATATGGTCAAATAGATGAAGTGTATGTAACAGAAAAATATCGACGAAAGAAAGTTGCTCAAAATTTAGTAGATCATTTAATAACTTGGTTGAACCAAGAAGAGATTACCGCGATTCACGTATATGTTGATTTAGATAACAAATTAGCTTTAGAATTTTGGGAGAAATCAGGTTTTGATAGAGAGTTTTTTGTTCTATCAAATAATTAATTTTTGTTTGAGGAATTGCATAATTTATATAAATACAAATTAAAAAATCGACATAAAAACCCGCTTTCTTTTTAGGCGGGCGAGAGCATTTGACCATGTATAGAAACGGTCAGGTCCTTTTTCTGCCACATGCAAGGTTTAAAACAAAAGGAAAAAGCATGTGCAGGTCATGGGGTATTCTGCACAGCAGCGACTTATATGTCAAAGAATTAAAATGGATTTATATAGAAATTACGCAGATATAATTCTGAATAGTAGGTGAATTACACTGAAATTTAGTATAATTAGGTTATAAGAATAATTGATAAGAGGTGAAATGCACTTATGAAAAATGAAACTTTACATAGTATGGATGATGTGATTACAATGTTAGACTCTCTATTAAGATCTCCTGAACCATTTTGGAATCAGTTCTATTCTGATCGAGGTAAAGAAGTCCCTTTCTTTGCGAATGTACCGGATGAAAATTTAGTTTCCTATTTTGATAGAAACATGATTCAGAAAGGAAAAGTATTAGAGTTAGGCTGTGGTCCGGGTCGAAATGCCCTTTATTTAGCAAAAACAGGCTGTGAAGTAGACGCAGTCGATTTATCTGAAGAAGGGATAAAATGGGCGGAAGAAAGAGCGGCTAAACAAAATATATCAGTTCATTTTATCTGTAAGTCTATTTTCGATTTACAAGTCGATAACCAATATGATTTCGTATATGATTCGGGTTGTTTGCACCATATCCCGCCTCACCGAAGAATCCATTATGTCGAATTAGTTAAGCAAGCATTAAAACCAAACGGGTATTTCGGTTTAACGTGTTTTGCTGCGGGAGAACTAGATGAAAAAAATGGTTCAGAAATATCAGATTGGGATGTATATCGGGGCTGGAGCTTGCAGGGAGGAGTTGCGTATTCAGAAGAGAAACTGCGTGACGTTTTTCAAGATTTTGAAGTTATTGAGATGCGAAAAATGAAAGCGATTCAGCAACCGAATGATGTATTTGGGGAGCCATTTCTTTGGACAGCTCTTTTTAGAAAGAAAGTGTAATGACGATGGAGAGAACAATTTTACTTTTCTTGAGTGATGATAATGATTTAGAAGAAATTGAAGCGATAAGAAGAAAACATGACCCTTTATTTGGTTTGATTTCACCTCATATTACGTTAGTATTTCCTTTTGTGAGTCAAGTGTCAAATGAGGGTTTAAAAAAACATATAGAAATAAATATAGGCAACATGAATCCTTTTTATATTACCTTGAATCCAATTGTAACCAATACAGATGAGTACTTATTTCTACTCATAGAAGAAGGAAAAGAAAAGATACTTGAGCTACATAATAAGTTGTATACAGATTTTCTTCAACCGTTTCTTCATAAAGAAATTCCTTATCTTCCACATGTTACAGTGGGAAGAAAAAACGATAAAGAAATGGCCATACGTGTTATAAAAGGCCTGCCGCCACTTCGAGATACAATGGGGTTTACTATTGATAAAATTACGGTAGAAAGTATAGGGGAAAACGGGGAATCTATTATAGAGTTTGAAGTACCGCTAACAACAAAATAGGGAAATTACTTTTATAAAAATCTTCATCGGAACAATTTTATAAGTAATGTGATGTACCTTTACTTGATTTTGTACATATAGTATAATAATTCCATAATTTAGATTTCAATAAGAATAAAAAATAAATTAAACGAGGTGCTTTTTGTGAGTGGAGTAGTATCCAAATAGGAAAAAATTTAATGAAATAAATCTGATGACAAAGGGTATTTTTATATCAATATATACCCTGTGTTTGGTCATGGGTTTATTTAAGTTACCTATGAAGATACCTACAATACTTTATAAAGCATGTAGCGGTATTTATTATTAAAGACCAAGACCTTTATTTTGAGAAGGTTTGTTTAATAATAGATATTTGTCTACACTTGTCTTGTAAATGTATGTAAAGCTGTGGTATCCCCACAGCTTTTTTTATTTTTATCTCAATACTTTTGGGTAGGGAGAGCTCTTCGATATGGATGGAGAACAATCCTCACTGAGAGAATTTTTACTTTTTATAAACTTATTGAAATCTTATTATTAGGTATCTTCATACATGATTCAATTATTAAATCATAGTGAGGAGAACAAAAATGAATACAATGACTTTTGAAAAGTTGCAGTATAACGAATTAAAGGAAATCGTAAAATCATATTGTGTAAGTGGATTAGGAAAACAATTATTAGATAATCTGCAACCAAGCTCGAATGTAAAATTAGTCAAGAATCGTTTAAATGAAACAACTGAAGCAAAAGCAATATTAAATACAGAAAGTCACGTTCCATTAGTTGGGATTTCTAATATAGAAAACATAATTGGAAAGCTTGAAAAAGGGATGATTTTGGAACCAGCGGAATTAGTGAGCGTATCAGATTTTTTAAGAGGGTGTAGAAAAATTAAGGGATTTATGTTAGGCAAAGCATTTTTTGCGCCTGTTTTAAGCTCTTACGCATACTCGATGGCAGAGTTCAAAGATATAGAGGAAGAGATTTATTTTTCTATTAAAGGGAATCGAGTTGATTCTGCGGCGAGTAAAGAACTCAAGCGAATTCGAAATCAAATCGAAACAACAGAAGAAAAGATTGGAGATCGTTTAAATAAATTTTTAAAAAGCAGTGCAAATAAAGAGTATATTCAAGAATTCTTTATTAGTAAAAAAGATGATCGATATACTGTTCCTATTAAGGCTTCTTATAAAAACCAAGTTGCGGGAACAATTGTAGAGGTGTCTTCTAAAGGTTCAACAGTATTTATGGAACCTGCTGTTATTTCAAAATTAAGCGGAGAGTTAGCCAGTTTAAAAGCGGAAGAGGCGATAGAGGAGTATCAAATATTAGCGACTTTATCAGGAATGATTTTTGAGAATGTTAGTGATATAAATATTAATATTGAGCTTATCAGTCAATACGATATGATTTTCGCGAAAGCTAAATTTAGTAAGAGTATTGATGGTATCGCACCGAAACTAAATAGTCATGGATATATAAAACTAGTTGAATGTAAACATCCTCTTTTACAAGGTGAGATTGTTCCATTAAATTTTGAGATTGGAAAAGAATATCGTAGTTTAGTCATTACGGGACCAAATGCCGGAGGAAAAACAATTGTCTTGAAAACAATTGGATTATTAACTTTAGCAACAATGTCAGGGTTTCATATTCATGGTGATGAAGAGACTGAAATTGCCCTTTTTGATTCTATTTTTGTAGATATAGGTGATAATCAAAGTATTGAAAATGCTTTAAGTACTTTTTCTTCACATATGAAAAATATTTCAGAAATTATGAGGATATCTAACAATAATACGTTGTTGTTATTTGATGAAATTGGTAGTGGTACAGAACCGAATGAAGGTGCTGCCCTTGCGATCGCCATCTTAGAAGAGTTTTATCATACGGGGTGTATCACAGTTGCGACGACTCATTATGGTGAAATTAAACGATTCTCAGAAATTCACAGCGACTTTATGAATGCGGCTATGCAATTTAATAATGAAACATTAGAGCCGATGTATAAGTTAATGATTGGGGAATCTGGAGACAGTAACGCACTTTGGATTTCTAGAAAGATGAATTTACGGAAACATGTTTTGGAGCGAGCACAGTGTTATATGGAAAATAAAGATTATAGCTTAGAGCTAGTAAAAGAAAATAAAATAAAGAAGCCTGAAGTAAATGCAGTAAAAACGAAAGAAACTTATGAGTATGAAATTGGAGACAAAGTAACATTATTAGATCACAATGATTCTGGTATTGTATACAAGAAAAAAGATAGTTTCAATAATATTGTAGTACTATACAAAGAAGAGTTTATTGAGGTGAATTGTAAGCGCGTTATTTTGGAATTGAAAGCAGCAGAGTTGTATCCAGAAGGCTATGATTTAAATACTTTGTTTGTAAGTTATAAAGAAAGAAAGCTGCAACATGATATAGATCGAGGCTCTAAAAAAGCATTAAGAAAAATTCAAAAAGAAATGAGAAAAAAATAAAGTGAAACTTCCATAAGTGGGGGATATCCCCCACTTAGGCTACTAGTTTTTCTTTGCGTCTTGAGGTGAGGGTCTTACTGCTCGTTAAAGCGGGACAACCGAAAAGATAATTCAATTGCCAGCAAGCCCTCACTTAAACGTTAGCACGTTTTGAAGAGAGGGTTTGTTTTACATATTTAAAATAAGAATAAATGTAATCTTATTTTTCATATTTAGCAAAATAAATGGTACAATCAATATTTGATATGAAAAATAGTGAAAAGAAGTGATGGATTTGAAAGGTTTTTTAGAATTAGGAATTAGTACAACGTTAAATGATACATTAAGAGAAAATGGAATTGCAGAATCGACTCCGATTCAAGAAAAAGCAATCCCAGTAGTTCTAGAAGGAAAAGATATTATTGGACAAGCAAAAACAGGAACAGGAAAAACATTAGCATTTATTTTGCCGATATTAGAAAAAGTAAATCCGAAGTCTAGTCATGTACAGGCGTTAATTGTAGCACCGACGCGAGAGTTAGCATTGCAAATCACAAACGAAATTCAAAAAATGACTGAACATGTAAAGGATATTCATGTGCTTGCTATTTATGGTGGGCAAGATGTTTCACAGCAAATGAAGAAATTACAAGGAAATACACATATCGTTGTCGCGACACCTGGCCGATTATTAGATCATTTACGCCGCGGGACAATTGAATTATCACATGTATCTATGCTCGTTTTAGATGAAGCGGATCAAATGCTGCATTTTGGCTTTTTACCAGAGGTAGAAGAAATTATTGAACAAACACCTGCAGAGAGACAAACGATGTTGTTTTCTGCAACGATGGCTAAGCAAATTCAATCTCTTGCAAAACGTTATATGAGAAAACCTGAAATTATAAAAATTCAAAGTGCAGAGGTTACAGTAAATAATATTACACAGCGCGTCGTTGAAACGACAGACAGGGCAAAACAAGATACGCTGCGTCAACTTATGGAACGAGATCAACCGTTTTTAGCGGTTATCTTCTGCCGCACGAAACGCAGAGTTACAAAATTGTATGAAGCGCTGAAAGGATACGGCTATAACTGTGATGAACTTCACGGTGATTTATCACAAGCAAAACGCGAGCGTGTTATGAAGCGTTTTCGAGATGCTGAAATTCAATATTTAATTGCAACAGATGTAGCAGCAAGAGGACTTGATGTAGAAGGTGTTACGCATGTATTTAACTACGACATCCCAGAAGATGTCGAAAGTTATATTCACCGCATCGGGCGGACAGGCCGTGCTGGTGGAAGTGGACTTGCGATTACATTAGTTGCGCCAAAAGATAAAATGTATTTACAGCAAATTGAAAAAGGAATTAACGCATCATTGCAACGACAAGTAGTAGAGCAACCTAACAAACAAGAGCCTGAGAAAAAAGAACAAAGGTCGCAAAAACCAAGAGAAAAGAAACCATTTAAAGAGAAGAAACAATTTGGTCAATCTGGACGTCGTGATAGAAAAGAAGGACCGAAAACAGAGAAATCTCATTTTGGTCAACCGAGCAAAAAGAAGCGCAGCGCAAAGCCGGGGCAGAAAAAGCGCGGACGATAGAAATATAGTAATGATTGAACATGAGTACCTTCTGAAAAGAGGACTCATGTTTTTTTATGTGTGTAAAAACTTTAGGACATACTACAGGCGAGGTGATTTGATGAAGAAGTTTGTTACAATCATTGTTTTCGCTTTATTTATGTTTTCTTTAACTAGCCTCGTACATGGTGAAGAAAAGAAAAACATACAAGATTATTTTGATGTGAATATAAACGGATATCGTGTGTACGTTTTAGACGATTTTGTCGAATTGATAAATGAGGGAAAAGTTACTTCCCTAACAAAAATATTTTTTGAAATTTTACGGAGAGAACAACAATGGGTATTAGAACCGAGAGTGTATGTAAAAGGGAATTTGGGGTATGTTCATATTGTAAAACAAAATGGTGTGAATGTTCTTTATCATATAAAGAAAATACATGAGAATTGGACGATTTTGCGAGAAGAAAAGAAAGTTATAAATAGAGTACCTGTTCCAAAAGAACTGCTAAAGGAAGTTCTTTTGGAACGGCTTGTCGAATATATCGGAGGTGCTGTACAAGATTATTATGGTGAAGGTAGGCTATGGTACAGAGGAAGCGAAAAGATATTAAGTATTGAGAAAGATGAGGCAGAATTTGAATTTTATGTTATCGTTCAAGTTATTACGTTTAAAGGTGCCCATAATCCGCCGTATGGAGAAGAGACGATGACATTTCGAGTAAAAGGTGGAGGCGAGGTTCAACTCATGAAATACAAACATCGCGACATTTCTGAAACTGAATTATCTAAATTGAAACTAAGAACAATATAAGAGTCGTACATGATAGATGTAAACATTTTATTGCTTGGAGGAGATATTGTTATGATTAAGCTTGTGCTTCTTCGTCACGGTCAAAGTGTATGGAATGTGGAAAATAGGTTTACTGGATGGACCGATGTTGATATGTCTAAAAATGGATTACAGGAAGCGAGAGAAGCAGGACAAATTTTAAAGGCGAATGGCTATACGTTTGACGTAGCATACACTTCTGTATTAAAACGAGCAATTCGAACGCTTTGGATTATTCTTCATGAGATGGATCTTGCCTGGGTACCTGTCTATAAATCATGGCATTTAAATGAACGTCATTACGGTGCACTGCAAGGCTTAAATAAGGATGAAACGATGAAGAAGTACGGAGAAGAACAAGTACATATATGGCGCAGAAGTACAAATGTAAGACCGCCAGCACTTACGAAAGACGATCCGCGTTATGAAATTTCAGACCCTAGATATAAACATTTAAAAGAAGGAGAATTTCCTCTTACAGAGTGTCTAGAAGATACAACAAAACGAGTTCTGACGTATTGGCATGAAGAAATTGCGCCAGTATTACAAAAGGGCGAGAAAGTAATTATTTCATCGCATGGGAATACAATCCGTTCGCTTGTAAAATATTTAGATCATTTATCCGATGATGGCGTTGTTACATTAAATATTCCTACGAGCATTCCGCTTGTTTATGAATTAGATGATAACTTAAAACCAATTCGGCATTATTATTTGAGCATGGATGGAGAAGTACCAGAAGGAGAAATTCCGAAGCATATACAACTCTAATATAAAAATGAATAGAAAAACCAAAATAGATGTGTCATAAGGCACATCTACTTTGGTTTTTTTAGATGAGTCATATAGTGCGTGTTTCTTATCGTATATTGAAAAAAGTAGTTCTTGAGACTCTTATTGATGGAATAGAGGCATTGTGTTATTTGGAAGTTTCTCTTTCACTCGTGCTAAGCATCTATTGAAAGAGAACAGAAGAAAACTCCACTTCAGAACCCGGAGGAGGAAAAGGGTGAGGGTTTTCGTAAAAAAAGGGGAGTTTTAAGGGAAGAGTGAAGAGCGAAAGATTCCACAACCAATCAGAGGAGATAAAGGAGCTACTGTTAAAATTCCACGTAATATTGAACTTGACCGTCAAAATCCTGATATGTTAGCTCCGCCAGATACAGACAGTGGTACGGTTGGGAATATGAAATAGTGTACAAATTATAAAAGTTAATACACGAAATTACGAAATTTGTAAGAAGTACAAACGGGTCATATAACATTTGAAAATGATACAATACTTATATAAACTTACACCTTGTTATATAGTAATAAGGTGTAGGGAAAATCAAAACTTCATTTTATTTTAATGGAAAGAGGAGAAGCAGATGTATAACAATTTAGCGGAATTAGTTAAGCACCCTGTATTTTATCATTTTGCAGAAATTTCAAAGATTCCAAGAGGATCGGGAAATGAGAAAGAAATTAGTGATTACTTAGTAAAATTTGCACAAGAGAGAAATTTAGAAGTTGTACAAGATCATGCATTAAATGTCATTATAAAGAAGCCAGCAACAGCTGGATATGAAAATGTGCCAACGATTATTATTCAAGGGCATATGGATATGGTATGTGAGAAAAATCAATCAACTGTTCATGATTTTGAGAAAGATCCAATTCAATTGCGAATTGTTGAAGATATGCTGTATGCAAATCATACAACGTTAGGTGCGGATAATGGGATTGCAGTTGCATATGCATTATCTTTATTAGATGCAACTGATATTCCCCATCCTGCTCTTGAAGTTGTGATTACGACAGAAGAAGAGACAACGATGGGCGGCGCTTTTGCAGTTGACCCTAGCCATTTTAGCGGTAAAATCTTTATTAACATTGATTCAGAAGAAGACCATAAATTGTTAGTAAGTAGTGCGGGCGGTGCAAAAGCAGTTGACCCTAGCCATTTTAGCGGTAAAATCTTTATTAACATTGATTCAGAAGAAGACCATAAATTGTTAGTAAGTAGTGCGGGCGGTGCAAA
>NZ_JBITWA010000018.1:29271-78829 GCF_044543425.1 Bacillus sp. NPDC077411
AGCAGTTGAAACAATATCTATTGTTTGGGAAGAAACGCCAGCTAACGTATTACCATATCGTCTTTTTGTAGGTGGATTAAAAGGTGGACATTCTGGTATGGAAATTGATAAAGAAAGAGGAAATGCCAATAAAATTTTAGGCAGAGTCCTTTATGATTTATCCAATGAAATTCCGTTTTCTATGAGCGGTGTTCATGGTGGATTAAAAACAAATGCAATCCCGCGTGAAAGTGCAGCAACGATTTTATTTTCTGAAAGTGATGAGCAAAAAGTAGAAGAGAAAGTGAAAGAGTGGACAAGCATTTTACAAGAAGAACTACGCGCTGTGGACCCGGACGTATATGTTTCTCTTACAAAATTAGAAGAAACAATTGAAAATGTATTTGCAAAAGAAACGCAAAAACAACTTATTTCTTCATTATTTTTAATCCCTAACGGCATTCAAAGTATGAGCATGGAAATAAAAGGACTAGTGGAAAGCTCTACAAACTTAGGTGTTGTTGAAATGTTACATAATGAAATTAAATTAAGAAATGAAGTAAGAAGTTCTGTGAAAAGCTTAAAACAACATATTGTAAATGAAATTAAGCATATCGCAGAAGTAGTGGGAGCTCAGTTTGAAAAAGAATCTGAGTATCCAGAATGGCCATACAATCCAAATTCTTCAATTCGCAGTTTATTTGAAAAAGTGCATAAAGAAAAATATGGTACAGATGCAGAGGTTTTTGCGGTTCATGCAGGAATTGAGTGCGGTGTATTTATGGAGAAAATTCCAGGACTAGATGCGATTTCACTCGGACCAGATATGTTTCATGTTCACACACCAGATGAGCATGTAAGCATTCCTTCTGTAGTGAATAACTGGGAGTATTTTATTGAAGTATTGCGGGAAACGAAGTCGTTGATTTAAATATGTTTGAGATGAAAAAGGGTTGTCTCATAAGTCAGTGTAACTGGCTTGTGGACAGCCCTTTTTTATGAGTAACAATTCAACTACTTTTGTTAGCTTCTGTAATTTGTTGAATACTGTATTTTTGTTTTGATCCTAATTTTATCCCGCATTAACGGGCAGTAAGACCCCCACCTCAAGATTCAGAGAGAAGTATTGTCCAGCTCTAGCGGCTAGAATCTCCGGTCGTTTCGCCCCCTCGGACGAGGCAAAAAGCGCCTCTCTGTCGCGGGCTCCAACGTCCTGCGATTCTGGGCGAGCCGCTTCCGCTTTTCTAAAGAAGATAGGTCGGGGACAACTGCCCGTAAAAGCCCGATTGGGCGGGCTTTCCGTCAGTGAGGGATGAAGAAAACCCCCACTGACGGAAGTTTCACTTTATTTTAGCTATATATAACTATTTTAGTTTTTTAATATATAAGTCGTTGCTATACAGAATACAACATGATCTCTACTTGCTTTCTCCTTTTGTTTTAAACCTTGCATGTGGCAGAAAAAGGCCCTGACTGATTCTATACATGGCCAGATGCTCTCGTCCGCCTAAAAAAAGGGGTATGTCGACTTTTTAAATTGCGTCCTTTTACAATCTTTTAAAAAACATACAGGTGTATGAATAGAAGATTGCGTTTTTTACTCATGTTTTTTTATATATTAAAGAATAAACTTAACATGTAAACAAATTGAAAGGAGCAAATAAAATGAATGCACTATTATCTGCAAAAAATGTGACAAAGATATACAACAAGAATCAATTACCTGGACTTAATAAAGTATCTTTTGATATTGAGTCTGGGGAGTTTGTTGGTATTATGGGAGCCTCTGGATCTGGAAAGACAACTTTATTAAATATCCTATCAACCATCGATACGCCTACAGATGGAGATGTTTTGATAAAGGGCATCGATATTAAAAAACTTAATGATAATAAATCTGCAGATTTTCGGAAAGAGCATTTAGGCTTTATTTTTCAAGAGTATTTCTTGCTCGATAGTTTAACAGTACAGGAAAATATTGCTGTACCACTTACTTTATTACATAAATCTCCAGAAGAAATTGAATCATCTATAAATAGTTTAGCAAAGCGTTTTGGGATATTCGAACAATTATCTAAGTACCCTAGTCAACTTTCAGGGGGACAAAAACAAAGGGTTGCAGCAGCAAGAGCAATTGCGAAACAGCCTAGTATTTTATTTGCAGATGAACCGACAGGAGCATTAGACTCAAACTCTGCAACGGAGCTACTTCAAAAATTAAGAGAAGTAAATGAGGAACTTCATACAACGATTTTAATGGTAACCCATGATGCTTATGCAGCAAGTTTTTCAAGTAGAATTCTAATATTTAAAGATGGAAATATCATAAAAGAATTGAGAAGAAATGGACAGGGGAGAAAAGAATTTTTTGAAGAGATAGTAAAGGAAATCGCTAAAATTGATGAAAATCGATATAAATAAGAGTATGAAAGGAAGGCATGATTGTGGGATTATTAACAATAGCAAAAAAGAATCTGAAGAATAACTTTTCCTTCTATTCGTTCTATTTCGTTTCAGTAGCTTTTGTGCTGATAGTGTTTTTCTCCTTTATTTCTTTTTCCATGAACGATATGATCATGGAAAAGATTTCGTCTGATGGTAGAGTAGAAATCATGTCGAGAACGGTGGCAATCTTTGTTATGACATTTGTACTATTCTATATGTCATACTCCAATACTTTCTTTATGAAAAAAAGAATGAAAGAACTTGGAATTTATTCGCTCTTAGGGTATCGAAAATCAACAATGCTAAAATTATTAACTTTTGAAAATAGTATAATTTGTTCTGCTGCTCTAATTGTAGGAATTGCTTTTGGTGCGATTGCTCATAAAGGAATTGTCGAAGTGATAGTCAGAGTACTAAAATTACAAATTGATACTTCTGAAGTGCCACTTATTAATTCTGGTGCGGTACTATTCACTTTTGTTTTTATATTTGCTGTTTTGCTTGCTTTATTTTTATCTAACTGGATCATTCTTCGGAAAAGTTCCTTACTGGCTTTGGTACGTATGGAAAAAAAGGAAGAAAAGAAGGTGAGAATCAATACAGCTTTCTCATTCCTTGGATTATTCTTGATTTTAATTGGTTATTTCTTTGCTATCGATATTACAAGAGGAACGAAATCATTCTGGAAAACAATAGGATTTTCACCAATTGCACTTTTAACAATGTTAAGTGTAATACTAGGCACAATTTTCTTTATTCACTCTTTTTTACCATATGCTATTCAAAAATTGAAGAAAAAGAAAAGCTGGTTTTATAAGGAAGCCAATATTATTGTTATTCCAAATTTTATATTTAAAATCCGTTCGAAGGCAAAAACTTTAATTTTGTTAACTTTATTAGTTGCAGGAACTTTGGCTATATTCGGTTCTACTTTACTAACTCTCTACTATCCTGTTGCTGCTACGGAACGAATCATACCGTCAGCTATCGAGTTTCCAGTGGAAGATAAACAATTGGCCGCTAAAGCAATTAAAATTGTACAAGATACTGTTGGTAAAGAAAATATGAAATATAAAGAAACAACTATTATTCATGTAACAGCCTCTTCTGAAAATTTACCTAAAGAATATAGTGCAAAGAAAGAACATGGATTTGATCTTATGTCCGAGTCGGATTATAAAGAATTAATAAATATGCAAGGTAAAAATGTAGACTTTGAGAATTTAACTAAAAGTGAAAGTATCTTAGTAAAATATCGCCCTGAAAAAGAAAAGCTAGATAAAGGGAAATTATATACTTTGAACTTAACAACTACAAATAACATGGATATAAAAGTAAAAGACACTACATTACTCAATCCAATTGGTTTTGCAAATAGTGTAGGAACCCTTGTCATTTCAGATCAACTATATAAAGAGATAAAAACCTTAGGGCATAAAGAAACAACGATGATGAGTTTTAATGGAGTTGATATGAGAGATAATAAGACAGTTTATGAGAATCTAGCTCCACTATTTAAAAATAATATTTATTTTACAAGTAGTTATCAAAAAAATGATTACATTATTCAGCAGAATAGTTCAACATTCTTGCTCATTAGTTTTGTTACTATCATTTTCTTTATTGCAACGGGGAGTATTCTCTACTTCCATAATCTTTCGAGTATGATGTCAAACAAAAATGAATTTATCACTTTAAAAAGAATGGGGTATAACAAGAAAAAGATAAAAAGAATAATAAGTAAAGAGATTCTTACGTTATTTAGCATCCCATACGTATTAGGGTTAGCGCATAGTATTTTTGCACTGATAGCTTACAAAACGGCTTTAATGGATGACTTATTAGGAAAAAGCAGTGCCTTTATATTCCCTATTCTTTTTGCGGTAATTATTTTCACTTTGGTATATATGATTTATTATTTGTTAACAAAGCGAGCATGCTATAAAATTATCTTTGACAATAAAAAATAAAAATTCTTATATAAATACAAATTTTAAAAACGGCATTTTAGACATGCAAGTAGCGGTTATGTTGTATTCTGCATAGCAGCGACTTATATGTCGGAAAATTAAAATCGATATATATAAGGCTAATGATAGTAAACTAGCATTAGCTTTATATGTATTTAAGCTAGTAAAGGTAAGTGAGTTTATGAAAAAGTACTATGAGCAAAAACAAATTATCCTTTTAATTAACCAACTTTGTATAATTATTTTTTTATGCTATGAATTTTCGCAACATAATATTGTAGGAACAGCAAAGTTGCTTCCATTAGCAATTATAACGATTATGGTTATTTACGGAGCTTACATTGGTTTTGTAAACATGAAAGAAAATATAGCTTTATGGAAGTTTTCTAATTTGCTAATGCTTGCTTCATGGCAGTTTTTATTCACACTTAGTGAAATACAAATTTTTTATACATTAAGTACGCTGCTTAGTGTAGTGATTTTATATCAGACAGCACAGTTTTTTCTCTTTTTCTTTTTTCAAGATTCTACTTATATGTATAAAAAAGAAAAAGACTGGATTTTACAGATTATATGTTTATTAACATTGGTTGCGAAATTGATAAACGATAAAATGTTTGCCATTCTATTTTTATGTCAATTCGTTTTAAGTTTTATTTGTATTGCTTTCTTATTTTTGAAACATCGAAGACGAATCATGTTTATCTTAAAAAGTGAAAAAAAGCATCTACTTAGATCTGTTGCTGTTCTTATTTTTTTCTTTATTGGATATGCTGCCTTCTTTGCAGAAAACCCCGAATATTTAAGCAATCTAGGGTGGTATATCATGATTCTTTTTCCTTTATTCAGTATTCATGCTGTTGCTTTTAAAAACCATATATTTATGAAGAAGTATTTTCTTTTAAAGGAAGGTAAAAGGGGACTGATACTTTTCCTTATTCTTGTTTGTATGATTTCCCTTGGGATATTGTTTAGGTTTAATATGATTGCCTATTTCATCATTATACATACGCTTTTTTGGTTTGTTTTGCTTCATTTCACGTTATTATATAAAGACATAAAAAAAACGATTGTTAATTCAGATACAGAAGAACCAAAAATTATGTCAGACAGCTCTTATGCTTATAATCTCGTACAGATAGCGAAAGAGGAAAAGTTGAAACGTGATTTTTCTAATTATTTGCATGATGAAATTTTGCAAGATGTTTTAGCTGTTAAAAATATGATGAATAAATCTAACAAAGAGGAGATTCATGAAATTATAGTAAAAACGTTGGATCACTTAAATTTGTCTATACGAGTACAAATGGAAGAGTACTATCCAACACTATTAAAAACACTTACATTTCAAGAAAATTATAGTAATTTGCTTGAAATGATACAGCAAAAATATGGAATGAAAAATATTGATATATCTTTTAATTGTAGTGAAAATTTATTTTTAGTTGAACCCTATCAGCTTGTTATATACAGAATGTTAAAGGAATTGGTAACAAATGCATTCAAACATTCTAAATGTTCAAAGCTAGTTGTGAGTTTAAAACAAGAAAATGACGAAATAGAACTTATAGTAAAAGATAATGGTATAGGCTTAGTGGATAATGAAAAGTACGTTCGTAATGATCACAGAGGATTGAATTCTATTAAAGAACAACTGTTTTTATTAAACGGTAAAATGACCATTTCAGAATGTAATCCTTCTGGTTTGTGCATTACAATTCTTATCCCAATGAAAGGAGATGATTCCTATGAATATTTTATTAATAGATGATCACGCTTTATTTGCAAAAAGTTTAGAGATAGCCTTGGAAGATTATCCTGAAATAGATCATTTTTACTCATTACAAAGTATTGAACAGGTTACTGCATTCATCAATGAGTGTAAGCCAGATATTACATTAATCGATATTAATTTAAGGAATATTAGTAATGAAGATGGTTTAGGCGTAGCAAAAAATATTTTAGATAGCAAATGTGACACGAAAATAGTTATATTAACAGGCTATGATTTACCTGTTTATCGGTATGAAGCTCAAAAAATCGGTGTAAGTGGTTTTATTAATAAAAACATTATGCCAGATAAGTTGTTGCAAATTTTAATTGAGGTTAATAAGGGTACTTATTATTTTCCAATGTCTACGGATCATGTTGAGGAATTAACTGATAGTGAAAAACAAATTCTACAATTACTATGTGATGGATGTAAGCGTAAAGAAATTGCTTCTATCTTATATGCTAGTGAACGCACCATTTCAAACCATATTCAACACATATTTGATAAGCTGGATGTTTCATCTTCGTTAGAAGCTGTAACAAAGGGAATAAAATTAGGATATATTCAGCCTAATTATTAAAAAAAGTTAGTTAAATTTATAGCTTTAAACCCCAAAAACGGATGTGACAATCACAAAGGAGAAAGTTACGTTCGCATTTTGGTTACTCTATTCATCAGCACGATGACTTACAACAAACTTAGAGAATTGAACTGCGTTAGCGATTTCAAGTGCAAATCGCTAACGCAGTTCATACAGTTCCTGTCATATTTAGTTCATAGCTATAAGAAATGAATGCTTGTATTTTGCGCCACGAACTCAGTTTTCTAATAATTAAATATCATAACTGTAAGGCTAATAAGTTGTATACCTGTCTTAACTCTTAAGAAAAGATGAACGAGGTCCTGCAAGACATGCATCCATACGATCTACTTGATCTTTTGTAAACATTACCATAGTATCATCATCAACATAATCCATATAGTTCATAAACATATCACCATCTGGCCCGTTATTACAAGAGATGTTAGGGAATTTTGGCTTTCCGAAATTATGGTCTCCTTGATTAGGTGTATCAGCAACTCTGTCTGAACCAGTACAAGCGCCATTATCATCTCCCCAAATATGAAATAGGTTGAACCAATGTCCAATTTCATGAGTAGATGTTCGTCCTAAATGGAAAGGTTCTGTCGCAGTACCTGTGGTGCCAAATGCTGTGTATGTGATAACAACTCCATCTGTTTCAGATGGACCACCAGGAAATTGTGCATATCCTAAAACACCCCCGCTTAGCTTACATACCCATAAGTTTAAGTATTTATCGGTAGGCCATGCATTTATTCCACCGGTACTTTCTGATTTAACAGAATTATCATCTGCAGAAAATGATTGCTCAGTTGTATGTGTACGAGTAATACCGGTTGTTTGGTTTCCATTAGGGTCTTTTGTAGCAAGAAAGAATTCGATTTTAGCATCGCTTACAAAATTTTTAAATGCAGAGGGCACGTTTGTTATATCAGGATTAGTTGCACGAAAATCACGGTTCAAAACATCAATTTGACTATGAATTTGTTCATCAGAAATATTTTGTTCATCTGTATTCCATACCACGTGAACTACAACAGGAATTTTCACAACTGCTCTTTCTGCTTCTAAGCGCAGACTATTAAAATATTCATTAGTCATACTTTCAATTTCAATACGTGCATTTCTATATTGTTCTGACTCTTCAAGTAATTTATGGTGAATCTCAATAGTTGCGCATTTGCGGGTAGCAGGTGTATTTGTTCTTTCAGATGAGTTCGTATGATTTGTCATAATAAATTCTCCTTTAATTAGTATTATAGGTCTAAGTAATCATATAGCAGATATTTATATATCAAAAATAAGATAGAAGTGTTTATTTATTTTTATTTTTAATATACTCTTCAGTCATATTTTCAATATTTTCTCTTTCTTTTCTGTACTCTTCCGACTCTTCTAATAATTTATTGTGCATATCCATAGTTGCACAAGTGCGTCTCATAGGTGGATTTTCTTTTGATTCTTCTATTGAAATGTTCGCTTTTTTGTCTTTGGTATAATCGTCCATAAAAAATCTCCTTCATCATATATTTGTAATTCGAGAAGCAATAAAAGCTACATTCATTCGTAGAATATCTAGTGCAAGTGGATAATGAATATGCTCAAGGGTATCGTTTGCTGTGTGCTCATTGGGGTTTAAGGCATATAGTTAAGACAGCGGGGATTCCCTTATTAAGAAAAGAAACATGATCACTATCAAAAGGATTAAGAGATATTTCCACATTAATTTTTGTATATAGAGATGCAGCATTATTTAATCCATCAATCGTCTCTTTTGATAACGGTGAACCCTCAATTAGAACTGTCGGTGGTGACGTGTTTAATGTACCAATCATATCCATATTGATAACAGCTTGAATTCGATTTTTATCAAGAGTAGTGAGATTCTCAACATATTGTTTACTACCTAGTAAACCTTGTTCTTCTCCTCCAAAAAGGATAAAACGAAGATCATGCTGTATTGGTAAGTCCTTAAATACACGAGCAATTTCAAGGAGTCCAGCACTACCACTTCCATTATCATCAGCTCCAGGAGCATTAGATGAAGGACCACCAGCATGGTTGACTGAATCAAGATGTGCAGTGATAATAATCAGATTTTTTGTACCATTATTTGTTCCCATTTTGTCAGCAATAATATTTTGGCTATTTTTATCATTTATAGGTATAGTTTCACTACTAGTTGTATATCCCATTTCATTCAATTTCTCACGAGCCCATGTTGCTGCATCTTTATAAAAAGAACTGGTAGAAAATCTTGTTGGATAAGAAACCAAATGAGTTAAATATGCTTGGAATTGATTTTCACTTACCTGATTTACTAGGGACTGTATAGGAGCAGCAGTTGAGGAGTGATTGTTACGATTAGCATGTGCAGTGACTACCACTTTATATTTCACCTCCTTCTATATGCGTTTCTCAAAAAGCAATTGTTCAAATTCTATTTTGTCTACACGATTATTCGCTTATGCAAACATTATTTGGAAAAAATATTTCTTTATTAAAAAATAGAGCCGAGTAATTTACTACTAAAGTTGTAAAAAGTTTAGTCAATATGTAGCAAGTATCCGTTATTAAAAAAGTGTAAAATAAGTTTAAATAGCTAAGTTTTCAGAAAGCGAGGGGGATCAAATGATTAGAGAAAAAAATAAAAAACTTGTAGTAATCACTGGAATGACTCAAGGATTAGGTCGATCATTAATTGATCGTTTTTCTGAACTAGGCTGGTTCATTGCTGGATGTGGTCGTTCTAAAGATAAAATTGAGCAAATTAGGAGCCAATTTGACAGCAAACATGATTTTCAATCTGTAGATATTTCAGATAATCAAGCTGTTAGTGCTTGGGGAGCGCATATACTTCAGCGATACGGTACGCCAGATTTACTTATTAATAATGCTTCTATTGTGAATAAAAATGCGGATCTTTGGACTATTTCTTCAGAAGAGTTTGCAAATGTTATGAATATCAATGTGAATGGTGCAGTCAATGTGATACAGTCATTTGTTCCAGCTATGATTCATAATAAACGAGGTATCATTATCAACATTAGCTCTAGTTGGGGACGATCTGGCGAAGCTAAACTTGCACCGTACTGTGCTTCCAAGTTTGCGATAGAGGGGTTGACTCAATCCATGGCACTAGAATTACCAAAAGAACTGGCAGTAGTGGCGCTAGATCCAGGCGGAGGCATTCATACTTCAATGTTACAATCATGTGCACCAGAGTATGTATCGAGTTCTCCAACAGCTGAGGATTGGTCACATGTCGCTGTACCGTATATGCTTAGCATTACATCTAATGATAATGGGAAGTCGCTTACTTGTCCTAAAGTAATGAGTGGTGCTAATGAATAAGAAGTTGCATAGAGTAACAAAAAACTCTTCTATAACATATCGAGCTTTATTAGAGAATAATGTGCCATTTAGAAACTTGTTTTTTTGTTTTATCCATCAGTACATTAGGTGATTGGTTTTACTCTGTAGCCCTTATGGGATTCATATATAAAACTACTAATTCACCTCTAATAGTTAGTATGATATTGTTAGCGTAACAAACTTGTTTGACGGAATTACATATTTATTCTATAAAATCAATTTAAACAAGTGATTAATCTAATTATTGGAGGAGCAAGAATGTTTCCTATTGGAGAACAGCCAGATTTTATTAAAGATTTAAATGAATTAGAAGAGATTCCTAATGAAATTGCTATACAAGGAATAACAAAAAATTTAGAGCGTTTAAAAGAATTTTCTAATATTGAAAAGCTGTGGTTGTTTTCGATAAATCAAACCCAGTTTGATTTAATTTTAAAATATATAAGACCTAAAATTCTTTTTGTATATGAAATAAGAGTTGAAGATTTAACTTCACTAGAGCTGCTTTCAGATGTTGAACAAATCAATTTGTGTTGGAATACAAAAGCAGCTAAACTATGGGATTTATCTAAAAATATGTATTTGAGATCTTTGTCTATTGAAGACTTTAAGAAATTAAATGATATTGAGCCTTTACAATATTGTCAAACACTGAACAAATTAGAACTATCAGGTGGTATAGGGAACGCTTTAAAAATTAATACACTTGATCCTCTTAAACAATTGGTTAATCTTAAATATTTAAGTTTAACTAATATACGGGTCAAAGATGGATCTTTAGAGCCTGTAACATGTTTAAAAAATTTACTGGAAATAAAAATATCTAATCAATTTCCTACAGAGGAATATGCAAAGTTATCTGTTGCATTACCTGAAACTAAATGTGATTATTTTCATCCCTATGTAAAATTAAATGATTCAATTGATGGAAAAGATATTATGGTAATTGGTAAACGTAAACCATTTTTAAACGCAATTCTAGATATTAAAAAACTTGAGAAATATGATGAGCAATTTAAAGCGTTTCAAGAGAAATATAAAGCTGCTATGTACATAAAAAATCCTAAATAGATTTTCGTTACGTTCAACTAAAATGGTCTGTTTATGAGTAGAGAATGAAACACTTTACTTATAAACAGACCATTTATAATTGTTTTTTTATTATTTCATTGCATACAAATAAAAAATATAATCAGTCGAAGTTCCTGTATAACTTAACTGTCTTAACATAGCCGTTATATTCCCGCGATGATATGTTCCATGATTCACAACATGTTGAACCAATTCAAAGACATTCGTGTCTAATCGTCCAAAGTGAGGATGTTCAGGTGAAATGACTTTCTCTAAGTTTTCTTCATGGGCGAAAAACTCTTGATAATCTTCGAATAAAGTTAAAAATAGTTGTTCCATTTCCTTGATAGTTGTATCTTTTATCTTTTCTGAAAGGTGTATTGCAGATGTCTTCACTTCATCAAAAGGTTTGCCTAATAAAGTACCTAGCCAGATTGTATCAGCAATATACATATGCATAAATGTTTGCGAAATAGAAGGGAAGACACTTTGTATTTTTGTAGACCAAACGTCTGCTGGTAATGTCTTTAAGTGTTCAAAGAGTTTTTTGTTTGCCCAAACGTGATAATCATAAACTTGTAAGACAGGATGTTTCATTGAAAATTCCTCCCGTTTCATTTGCCTTTAAAATATAAGCTTATGTTATATATACAACCAAGGTTTATGAGTTTCCTGTTAGAAACTATGAAAAAGCAGTTTATGAAAAGGAAAGGGAGTCTATTACCTTATTCTGCATAGTTTCACGCATCTAAGCAAAAAGTAACGTTGGAGGTGAGCAAAGTGGGTCGAAAAGTTAAACAGGATCCTTCTAGAGCAGGTCTTGGCTCTTCACAAGTTGAAGGGCAAGGAACGACTACGCGCGAAACAGGTTCCGCTAAAGTTCCTTCATCAAATAAGAAGCAAAAACGTAGTTAATTATAATTTCTCATGGGTTTACTCTGTAACGTAGTAAAGTGAAAAAGGCATTGGAATTATGTTTATTAATCCCAATGCCTTTTTTAGATGTTAAAAAATAGTTGTAGTCTGAAAAGACGATTGTTCGTATACAATCGTCTTTTCTTTAGATTCAATTTGATACCGAAGGAAGAACATTATCAGGTGGGAATAGAGTCGCAGTTAATGCACGAGTGAGAACAAATCTTTCATCCACAAACGGATTAGTACTTATCGTTATAAAAAGTTCATAAGTGTGAGTTCCAGGTGGAGGTATATCAACCCAAGTTATATTAGGAGTTGTAATATATTGTAGACCGTTACCTACATTGACCTCACTTGTTCGAGCTATGTCAATTCCATTACGAAGTAAAACTATATCCATAGCAACGGTGTAATCAGGAGTTGCATTCTGAACTACTACCTCTGCCATCGCTTCTAACTTAACAGTAAACCCTGATGCATCAAAAGCCGGGATTGTAAGAACAGTTAATCCGCCATTTTGTGGTAAATTAAGTTGTATATTACTTTTTTCAGCGAAAGCAAATAGAATATCCTTTTTAGCCAATCATAAGCACCTCTTTTCTTTTAAATTGTTATATTATATGAATATGTTATATTTTTGCTTGTACCCTTGGCACACGGCAAGCTTACAGATGTATGTTATATGTATTTCCAGTTAAAATAACATTATACGCAGTAAACACAGAGACTATTTTAATGAAGCATCGAAGAGCCCTAAATTGAAAACTCTTGATTAATAAGGGATAGCTTATCCCATCAAGGATAATATCCCAATTTAAGTGAATGGGATAAATCGAATGTAGGTTTGTTGAAGAAGAACTTGTTTTAATCAAACTTTATTCCAAAGTAACATATAGAGCAGAAGGTGTGGGAAGGGAAGTATCTTTTGTGCTGCAGGTTATTATTAAGAAAGAAAAAATGATTGTCTTGTAGAGATTATAGATAAAAATGGGAAATCACATAGAATTACCGTTAACGAATGGTGGCGATAGTTCCAGCCTTCTTTAACGAATGGGTGCTTTAGTGACATATGAATCATAGAAAGGACCGAGATTTCTTATAGGAATTTTATAAACATTCACAAGAAAAGACAAATAAGGTTTAATGACATTCTTTTAATTAAACTTTATTTCTGGGCATGTGATACTACCTCTGTATATAAGCTCTTTTTATATTTTTACTTATAAAACCTTACAAAACTGTCATATTGATGTAAGGTTATTAGATAGTTTATATACTATTTCGATGTGATAATGAAAGCATAAGAAATACACACCTAGAAAAAATATAATAGAATGAGATAATTGTAAGATGATTTTAAAATTGTCATTTATACTTTTTGAAGTTACTTGACGTTTACTTTCTAAATGTTAACAATAAATAGGTGGATTTGTACGAATTTAGAGGAGATGAAGAGATGTCGATAAAAAAAGCTTTGTTATTCATGTGTATGCTGGTAATTGGTTTAACAGGCTGCTCTATGATTGAAGAAGGTAAGAATTCAATTAACTATGCTCAAAAGGCAATAGACTATGTTAATGAAGTGAGTACGTTTGCAAATGAAGCGCCGGGATTAGTAGAAAAAGCAATCAACGATGGTGCTGCCCGCAAAGAATTAGAAACTAGACTCAGAGAAATCCAAAAGGATATTCCAGCTTTTAATGAATTGACACCTCCTGATGTAGCAAAGGATATGCATCAGCAAATTGTTGGATATAATGAAAAGTTAAATGAATTAATTGATACAACTATGAAAAAGGTAGAAGAAGGAAAAATGGATGTAGAACAATTCAAAAACTCGGATCTTATGCAGACAATTCAACAAGTTCAAGACTTAAAAGATAAGATTCAAAATTTAGGTCAGTAAATATAGTATGAAAAAAATTCCGTTATGTATAACGGAATTTTTTAGTTTGAAGGTATAACAATCAGTTATTCACCAATTATTGTATATAAAAAACGATACTCCAAATAGGGGTTCTGTTAATGAATTCCAAAAAACATACTCTAAGTAAATTTGGACATGAAAAAAGCCGATTTTTCCTAGGCTAAGGAAGAATCGGCTTTCATTCATTGGCTAAGTGGTTTGAGTGAATCTAACTTTGCAATCCTCTATCTCGTAATTCGCCTCGTCCCCAAAAGAATAGAGCTTTGGTAAGACCATTCATTGCTTCACCTTTATCCCGCTATTCGTGGGCAGTAAGACCCCCACCTCAAGATTCAGAGGGAAGCAAAGAAGATAGGGGGGATAAAGAAAACCCCCACTGACGGAAGTTTCACTTTACTTAATCCTTGTTGAATACGACACTGTAAGACTTTACTAGATATGTAATCAAAAATAAAATTGGTCCTTTCAATTCTTCTCATTTCACGTAAAGCAGCAGCTAATTTATTTTGCCTTCCATAGGATTCGCGCCCCAGACACTTTTCACTTTCGAATAGAATGGGGTAAACGGAGTACGTCATCAAACTTTATTTTAAATCAACAACTAGTTAAGAATTTAATACAAAGTAAGTGATTTAAGGTTGATGTAAGGTTCTCTTTAGACTGTGGAAAGGTGGACGCATTACAGTTGAAAGCGAAGAGAAACATCTGAAAATTTTGAATGGAGCTGACTTTTCATATGAGTGCTTCGGCTATTGTGCAAACGCAAAACCTATCCAAAATGTATGGGGCTATTAATCGTGTAAATAAAGTGGATCTTTATGTTCAGGAAGGAGAAATCTATGGGTTTCTGGGTCCAAACGGAGCGGGGAAAACAACCACGCTAAAAATGCTGCTAGGACTCATCAAGCCTTCTGAAGGGACAATTAAAATTTTCGGGGAAAGCCTAAGCAAACATCGCTCATCCATTCTACAACGTACCGGATCGCTGATTGAATCTCCCTCTTACTACGGGCATCTGACAGGGCTTGAGAATATGAAGGTCATGCAGCGCTTGCGGAACGTACCAGATAAAAATGTACATGAAGCGCTTCGTATCGTACGACTAGAAAATCAGAAAAACAAAAAAGCTGAACAATATTCACTAGGAATGAAGCAACGGCTGGGAATCGCAATGGCTCTGCTCGCATTTCCAAAGCTACTGATTCTCGATGAGCCGACGAACGGTCTTGATCCCGCGGGCATTGGTGAAATCCGGGAGCTTATCAAATCATTACCCGCACGTTATGGAATAACCATATTGCTTTCCAGCCACCTACTCTCGGAGATAGAACAGATTGCTACTTCAGTAGGTATTATCAGTGAAGGAAATCTGCTGTTCCAGGGTAGTATGGAAAGCCTGCGGCAAAAGAATAGAAACACCATTTGTATAAAAACCGGAGACAATGCCAAAGCGGAGCAGCTACTTTTCACTCAAGGTTACAGTCCGCTCCAAAGCAGCAGCAGGCTTGAGTTCGACAATCTTCGGGATACGGAAGTGGCGGAAATGAACAGATTGCTTGTTGAACAAAAAATCTCTGTCATTCGAATCGAGGAGCAGAAGAAAAGCCTGGAGGATATTTTCCTGGAGTTGACAGGAAAGGAGCGGAGCCTGTGATCAAAATATTAGGACTGGAATACTTCAAAATCCGTCGCAAAAAAATATGGCTCATGATTATATTATTCCTTGTCGTGGAGATGCTGTGGGCCTTTATGTCTATTAGCCGGGCAATTGCTAGCAATCCGGATAACGCCGTTTGGGAATCGATTTTTTTTAGTATATCCTCTATGAATGGGCTTTTTATGCCGATTATTTCAGCCATTGTTGTCTCACGTATTTGTGATATGGAGCATAAGGGGGCGACTTGGAAAATGCTTGTTGCTACCAATGTGAGACGCGGGCATCTCTACGCAGTAAAGTATATATGCGCCAATAGTCTGCTTCTGTACGGTATCTTTGCACAGGCCGTATTCATGATTGGGTTTGGACTAATAAAGGGTTTTCCCGGTGCTCCTCCTATCGAATTACTAATTCGGTTCATTGGGGGTACCCTACTGACGACTCTCGCTGTTACAGCACTTCAGCAATGGATTTCTTTTTCCATCAAAAACCAGGCCTTTGCGCTATGCTTTGGCATGCTGGGTGGCTTCATAGGAATGACTGCTGGATTATTCCCAGCTGTTACGAGACATATTTTTATTTGGTCTTATTATTTGGATCTCAGCCCGGTTACTTATCTATACGCTGAGTCAGCAAGCACCTATATGGTACAACCGGTAAGCTTGGGAATTGTAGTGGCTGCGCTGATTATGACCGTTCTGTTCTACTTCGCCGGAAGCATCCATGTAACCCGGCAGGAAATCTGAGGAGGGAAGTTGATGAAACGAAGTATTTCTGTTGAATGGCTCAAACTGCGCCATTCCCGGATTGGTCTTGTACTTGCTGTACTTCCTATTATAAGTCTGCTGATTGGCTGTGCGAATTATTATATGAACCAGGACGTCCTGCAAAATGGTTGGTACAGCTTGTGGACCCAGGTCAGCCTGTTTTACGGTGTTTTTTTTCTACCTATTCTGATTGCCATCTGTTGTTCCTACATATGTAGACTGGAACATTTAAACCAAAATTGGAATATGATTATGACCTCTCCTGTATCAGTTGCCAGTGTGTTTATTTCCAAATTGATTATCGTTAGCATTTTAATCTTGTTTGCGCAAGGGCTATTCATAGGACTCTACTGGCTTACAGGTACCCTGTTCTTTATACCTGGACCATTCCCTATAGAGACTATAGGATGGGCGATACGTGGATGGTATGCTTCTTTGTCCATTAGTGCTTTGCAATTGGGACTGTCGCTGCGGATCCGCCGCTTTGCTACGCCTATCGGTATCAGTCTGTGCGGGGTTTTTATCGGTCTGGGTATGTACATTGCCAAGCTGGGAGCATTTTTTCCGTTCTCACTACTCAACATTGGCATGAGTGTAATGAGCCAGAATAAGTTGACTAACATACAGAACTTTCTGTTTTGGGTGATCAATATGGCTTTCGTTATTATTTTTTTGTTGATGTCAATCCGACGGTTGAAGAATAAAGACATTGTCTCATCCTGATTGAGCTTAGGAGGAATTTATGATGAAAAAAATATTGTTAGTACTTGGGTTCATCATCGTGATTGGGGCATGCTTGTGGATGTTTTTCTTCACCCCGGAGAAGCTTACACCTGACAATCATGCAGGAAAAACCCTCTACTACACAGAGATAACTGGCGCCGGCGTTCAGAAGGAGAATGGGCGTTATGACTATGAGTTGACTGCCTACGATGAGAAAGGGAAGAAGAAAAAACTTAGTTTTTCGGCCGGAAAGCAATTGAGAGAGGGGGCTTACGTCCAGCTATATTATACACTGCTTCGGGGCGTCACGCACTGGGAAGAGGTTAACTTCATAAAGCTACCTAAGGCGGTGCAACAGCAGTATCGGAAATAATAAGGATCTGAAAGAAGAAGGAGACGTCCCATAGCCATCAAGTTAAGAAAATAATGTAACTTTACAGGCTTTAAAATAGGGTGTCAAGGTTGTGCGTCAGCCTGTATTAAAAGTTCAGGTGAGTATGAAATGAAACGTAAATAATTTCCTTTTTCATGTATAATAAAATTAGGTGATGCAGGATGGAAAATTTAAAAGACAAAAAAATATTAATTGTAGATGATGAACCGGAAATCAGAATAATGATTGAAAGATTTTTAAGAAAAGAGGGCTTTTTCCGCATTTACACTGCCGCCGACTGCGCTTCAGCTCTGTCATTCTGCCACACCGGCAAGCCAGATATCGTGATTCTTGATGTCATGCTGCCAGATGGTGACGGATTTTCACTTCTGTCTTCCATCAGGCAGTTCTCGGACATGCCAGTCCTTTTTCTCTCCGCACGGGGCGAGGATGAAGACCGGTTGCTCGGACTAGGTTTGGGGGCAGATGATTACATTGTGAAGCCGTTCCTGCCGCGTGAGCTGGTATTGCGGCTCATGGCAATTCTGAAGCGGGTCTACTCCTCTTCCGTGGCGGAGCGTCTATCTGTCTTCCGATTAGGAGAACAGATCATTGATCTAGAAAGCGCTGTCGTGCACAGGAATCAGAAGGAGATGCCATTAACGGCAAAGGAGCATGCCATTCTTGTGAAGTTGTATGAAAATCAGGGGCGAATCGTTACAAGCGATGCCCTATGTCAGGCCGTTTGGGGAGATGACAGCTACGGTTATGAAAATACTTTGACGGTTCATATTAGGCGGATCCGTGAAAAAATCGAGATGGATCCTTCCAAACCAATCCATCTTCTCACCGTCAGGGGACTGGGATATAAACTGCTGGTGAAGGAGAATCATTGAGTGGAAGGAATTATTCGTATATTACGCCGGTTTGCCACGACGACCATCTTTATTTCGATATTTCTGCTTATTTTTAATTTCGTACTGCTAGGCACGCTGGTATTCAAGGAAATTAATCAACGCCCGTCCCCGGAAGGTGTGCTTAAGCAAGTGGCTCAAGGATTGGGGAAGCAGGACACCGGCTATCGTCTGGACGAGCACGCTGCCAAGCTTCTGCAGCACAACCATGCATGGGCCATGCTACTCGATGCAGATGGCCATGTGCAATGGGATTACCATCTGCCTAACGATGTTCCAAGGTCCTACAATCTAGTCGATGTAGCCAAGTTCTCACGTTATTATCTTTTGAAATATCCTGTCTATATTTTGGAACATGAGGACGGCCTAATCGTAGTGGGGTATCCAAAGGAAAGCCACTGGAAGTATCAATTCGATTTTCTTTCTGATTGGTTAAGATCGATACCCCTGCGGCTCGTGCTGCTGCTGCTCTTTAATTTTGGGGTGACTTTGCTAATTTCTGTCGTGATTGGCATGCGTCTCATAAGAGGGATACGTCCTCTTGTGTCAGGAGTCCACAATCTTGCTAGAGAGGAAGCAGTTCAGTTGGATTCCAAAGGTATATTCGGTGATTTGGCTCAGAGCATGAATGCCGCGTCGGCTAAGCTTCAAAATAAGACGGCCGCGTTAAAGGCACGAGATGAAGCACGTTCTAACTGGATTGCCGGGATTTCTCATGATATCCGGACTCCACTTTCGATTGTTCTCGGCTATGCAAGCGAAATGGAGGATAATTTGGATTTGCCGGAGGAGCAGAGGCATCGGGCTGGTATCATCCGGCATCAGGGTGAGAAGTTGCGCTCACTTGTAAGCGACCTAAACCTAGTCTCCATGCTCGAGTATGAAATGCAGCCTTTGCATTTGAAGTACATCCGGCTATCAGTTTTGGCGAGACAAGTTGCCACCGATTTTTTGAATAATGGATTGGATGACCAGTATGACATTGATTTAAACCTGACTGTTGAAGCAGTTCAAATTATTGGGGACGAGAAATTGCTGCTTCGGGCAATCAGTAATCTCGTCCAAAACAGTGTGTTTCATAACCCGCAGGGCTGTGAAATCATACTAGAAACCTCTCTATCCAAGGACCGTTCCCAATATCGCCTTATCGTAAGGGATAATGGACGGGGAATCCCGAAGGAGAAATTGACAGAGATTACCGAATTACCTTATTCATCAAGGAGAAAGCGAACTGTTCAGCAAGGTCACGGTCTGGGGATTCCGATGGTGGCAAGGATTGTGCAGGCCCATCACGGCCGTCTTATTCTTGCAAGCGACAAGGACCAAAGAGGTCTAAAAGCTGTCATGGAATTCCCTGTACATTCTAAAATAGAAAACAATAAAAAAGCACCTGGAAGTGAATAGAAACGAGTCAACTACCCACCACACCTTACTGCTGGGCTCTTGCCCGTCACGCGTTTAGAGATGGGAACTTCTTTTGGAAATACGTTAAAAAGGTTATATATGGTGAAATGCTTTGAAGTATACATAATTTAGACAAGCCGCTTATTTTAATAATTTTGCTGTGCAGCTTTTTTATAGAAGGGCTTCAAAATCTTAACTTGAGCTACCCCATTAAGCGGAAAATTCTCCCTTATCGCCCCTATTCGTTGGTATAATATGGTGTATTGTATGATATAACCAACACAATGAACACCAATAGGAGGCAGGCCATGAAAGAGAACGACTTGTATGTTTATCACATTGTTACTAGGAAAAAAATGAGTCTTGGGCAGATTATTAACTTTAACAAGAACCAAAACAATACCTTATATCGCTTCTTTTTTGAGAGGGAACAATTGAATTCTAAAGGTGAGGACTTCATTCAGATTTTACAAAGTCATTATACAGATAAAGGCTTGAACTTGAATAAAGAAAATACCGAAGTAGCTATTAAATATGTAGACCAAACAATCAGAGCGATTAGAGAAGTAATAGTAGAAATGGTTAGACTGCAAGAATATCCGGAGTATCCTTCAAGGTTGTCTTGCTTATACGCTGCGAAAAGCTATGAAGACGCTTTGAAATGGAAAGAATTATTTGATTCTTACAATCGGAAAGTTTTGCAGATTGTTAAACTTCGAGTTATTGGGAATTCTTTTGAGGGAGATGGAAATCTTTTACCAAAGGAAGATGGGGCTCCTTTCTCTCAAAAAATTGAACAAGCTAGAGAATATTGGAAGGGTAATGTGAAAAATGAGCTTCCCGAGTTTTTGATTAACGGAACAATTGAAGTGGTAGAAATTATTAATGATTTCTCAGCTTAGATTCTAGAAAAGTCTCATATATTTATTTGTAAAAAATTACAAGTTAGAGATTGGTATCTCTTTGGACATTAGGAGAATCTTTAGAAATTGCTGTTTAGGAATAGAGGAGTGAATCAATATGAATCGGAAAATAAAAATCTTAAAATACATTATGATTCTAATGGCTTGTCTTGCTGTATTTGGTACAATTTTACCAAATGCATTAGATCCAAACGAAACAATGGCGGGTAAAATTTCGATTGCAACTTTTGGTACAATAGCTACTTGTTTACTATTTTCTATTACTTATTTTATTTTAAAAAAAGCTATTTTAAGAGGAGAAAAATAGTATGGGGAAAATTTATATAAATCCACTTTAATTTTTCGACATATAGGTTGCTGCTATGCAGAGAAAAAGGAAACTGTACTCGCTTGCTATCTCTGGTTTTCACTGCGCATGTGGCAGAAAAAGGCCCTGACCGCTTCTACGCATGACCAGATGCTCTCGACCATCTAAAAAAATGGTTTTATGTTAGTTTTTTAATTTATATAGAATTAGAAGCCATCAAATAAGAAGCAAAAACGTAGTTAATCTTATTGTTTCATGAGTTTGCTATGTAACGTAGTAAAGTAAAAAAGCCATTGGAATTATGCTTATTTATTCCAATGGCTTATTAAAAATTAAAAAGTTCTCCCGTGCACTCTCGATACATATTGGATTACGATAACCTTGTATTAAGCATGCAATCTATACGACTATAACTTTCATATGTTAGAAATCCCTTTATATGGTATAATATGGTTTGGTTTGCGCGTAGGGAGGGTGACAATGAACAATAATTACAAACAAATAGCTAGATTTGTTTTGGTAGGATGTATGAATACATTAAACTATTGGCTACTTTATTTATTATTTACTCATGCTTTTCATTTTCATACTTTAACAGCACATAGTATAGCTTTTATCGTGAGTATGATTGGTTCTTTTTTTATGAATACATACTTTACGTATAGAACAAAAGTAACATTAAAGAAGTTTTTCCAGTTTCCGTTAACTTACATTGTAAACTTTATCATTACGACAATTAGTATTTATATTTTAGTTGATGTATTGAATTTTAACAAAGATATTGCACCTTTACTATCATCTGTAATTGCAATTCCTTTTACATTTGCAATATCAAAAAAAATATTAGTTACAAAAAAAGAAGCTGCTATGTAAAACTATTATAAAAAATTCTTCAGCATTTATGTTGAGGAATTTTTTTATTTTAAAGCGGTTTTTTATTCTGCATTTCTTGGATTCTAATGGAAATTCATCTCGTTTTTTATTTTGTTGAGTTTTCTTGTTGAAGAGAACAAGCATTAAAGAAAAGGTGTTTGTAACGAACAACAAAAAGAAACGTTTGACATATATTAATATCAGTTTAAAATAAAAGTGAGTACTCACTCATTAAAGTGAAGAGGAGGAAAGTTTATGTCTCTAATAAACGAGGCTGTAACGCTTAATCATGTTTCCAAGTACTTTGGAAAGAAACAAGTGATTCAAGATATTTCATTTTCTGTCCGCGAAGCTGAAATTTTTGGTTTAGTCGGTCCGTCTGGTTCAGGGAAGACAACACTTATTAAAATGATTGCTGGTATTAGCGAAGCAACATCAGGGGAAGTAACTGCACTGCAAACGGTTATGCCAAATTTGAATGGAATGAAACAAATTGGATATATGGCGCAAGCTGATGCATTGTATGATGAACTATCCGCTTATGAAAATGCTGATTTTATTGCGACAATGTATGGATTAAAGGGAAAACAAAAGAGAGAACGTATATCTGAAGTTTTTGAGCTTGTGCAGTTATCTAAGGATGCCAAAAAGCAAGTGCAACATTTTTCAGGTGGAATGAAGAAGCGTTTATCACTTGCTATGTCACTTTTGCATGAACCAAAGCTTCTTATTTTGGATGAACCGACTGTCGGTATCGATCCGGTTTTACGAAAATCAATTTGGGATAAGTTTTATGAGCTGAAAAAACAAGGAACAACAATTATTGTTACAACGCACATTATGGATGAAGCAGAGTTTTGTGAACGTCTTGGCTTAATTCGTGAAGGGAAGTTGATTGCAACTGGTTCTCCAGCAGAACTAAAACAACGAACAACATCTGGACGTATTGAAGATGTCTTTTTATTGGAAGGAGCGATGGAACGATGAGAGTATTTGGAGTTGTTATCCGTATTATTCGTCAATTTTTCCGAGATAAACGATCGCTTGCGCTTATGTTCGGAGCACCGATGCTACTTCTTTGGCTTCTTTCACTTGTATTTACACAAAAAGACTACAAACCTCATATTGCTTTAGTTGATGTACCGGCACCAATTGTAGACGCAATGAAAAAACAAGATGCTTCTATTTATGAGTACGATAAAGACAAGGCACATAGAAAATTAGAAGATCAAGCAATTGATGCGATGGTTACTGTAGATCATGGAAAGATGAAAGTAACGTTAGAAGGCAGTGATTCATCGAAAAATCGTACGGTTATGCAAGTTTTGCAAAAGAGTATGGAAAAACCAGAATCGGCAGTGATGAAACCAGATGCTTCTTATTTACACGGCTCAGCTGATTTTACGATGTTTGATGGATTAGGTCCGGTATTAATTGGTTTCTTTACATTCTTCTTTGTCTTTATTTTATCAGGAGTTTCATTTGTCAGGGAGCGTTTAAGCGGTACTTTGGAACGATTATTATCAACCCCAATTCGGCGCTGGGAGATTGTTGCGGGTTATATTATTGGATTCGGTATTTTTGCGTTTTTCCAATCCGTCCTAATTGTTAGTTTTTCTGTGTATGTTCTTGATTTATATGTTGCAGGTTCACCGTGGCTGACGTTACTTATTACATGTATGCTTTCATTAACAGCATTAACGCTTGGAACATTTTTATCAGCGTATGCAAACAATGAGTTTCAAATGATTCAGTTTATCCCATTGGTTATCGTACCACAAATTTTCTTTTCAGGTTTATTTCCGATTGAGTCTATGAATAAGTGGTTACAGCTATTAGGAAAATTATTTCCATTAACATACGGTGCAGATGCGATGCGACAAGTTATGATTCGAAATCAAGGATTTAGCGAAATTGCTGGTGATCTTGGTGTTTTATTATTATTTGCGATTGTGTTTACATTCGGTAACGTGTTTGCTTTGAAGAAGCATAGAAGAATATAATGGAAGAAAAAAGGAGCCTATCATGAAAGAGGATTGGTTAGAAGAATTAATTGCCGCTACAGGGACAGATAAGCGCAACGAACGGCAAATGCGTATTTTAGAAGCAGCAGTAGACATGTTTAGTGAAAAAGGATATTCAGCAACTTCAACGAGTGAAATTGCGAAGCGTGCCGGTGTAGCAGAAGGAACGATTTTCCGCTACTATAAAACGAAAAAAGATTTGTTGTTTGCGGTTGTGATGCCAACGTTAACAAAATTTGCTGCACCATTTTTTGTGCAAACTTTTGTGAAAGAAATATTTGACAATACGTATGATTCATATGAAAACTTTTTACGTACGGTTATTCGGAATCGCTTTGAATTTGCGAGAAAGCATTTTCCGATGCTGAAAATTTTAATTCAAGAAGTACCGTTTCAACCTGAACTGAAAGATGAAATCCAACAACTATTCGCAAAGGAAATTTACTCTCGTTTTGAAAAAATTGCGAATCATTTTCAGGAGCAAGGACAAATTATTGAAATTCCAACACCAGCAGTATTGCGATTTACCATATCAGTTGTTATTGGCTTAATTTTAACTCGTTTTTTATTACTACCAGAAGAAAAGTGGGATGATGAGGCTGAAATCGAGTCTACCGTTCAATTCATTTTATACGGGCTAACACCTCGGAGGTAATCGTATCTAGAAGCTTTAGTTGAAAAACGCAGATTCTGGAAAAGGTAGATTTTTATGAACACTTTGAGCAAAAGAAAGAGGCTTTATTTTTCTCTAAAGCCTTTTTCTTTTGCTATTAATGTTAGATTGCTTTCAGTTCTATGAATATAAAGTAGAGACTTATTTTGTCTATATAAATTCATTTTTATTTTTTGACATACAAGTTGATGCTATGCAGAATACAACATGACCCGTACTTGCTTGCTCCCTTTGTTTTAACCTCGCATGTGGCAGGGAAAGGACCTGACCGCTTCTATATACGGCTAGACGCTTTCGTCCGCCCCTAAAAAAAGGGGTTTTTTATGTTTTTTAAAAGTGTATATTACATAAAGAGAAACTCAAACATTGTACTCTTATTAGAACAACTTTTTAGTACGACTTGAAGTTTGATTTTTTGATTTAAGTGTCATTCAATTGTAAAGACGTTTCAAGATCCTCTAAGGACAAGTAGTAGTAATGGTCAATGACCAACCATCGGCAATAATACCTGAGTCAGGAGAGAATGGATCCGTTACAAAGAGATTCCATGTACCGTTTGGATTCGTCCCATTGAAGACGTTTAATAAGGATCCATAAGGTGGATTAGGTGCAGGTGCTGTGAAGGTATCACCAGAACCATAGTTGGTCGGTTTGAACGTGCCGGAAACAATTTGAGCATTCTCTGGTAGGAACTCTGACGCATCATCGTCAAATGTTAATGTGACATTATTGATATCCAAATCGGCACCTGCATCTGACATCAGAAGAACATTCTGTCCACCCGGTCCAACGAGCAAGATGTCGATATCAGTAGGGAAGGTATGGCTCATATTACTTAGTGTCACCGTTACTTTACTAATGGTACCAGTTAAGCCTGTCACATTAATAATTGATGGATATGGTGAGGCATTTCCTTGATCAGGTATAGCTATTTGATTGGGATTAGAGAACGTAGATGTTGTTGGAGTACATGGTGGTGTTGGTGGTGATGTTGGTAATGTTGCTAATAAATCCAGAACATTTTCGAATTTGAACTCGAGTAGCATTTCCTTCTTGATGACATCACGAAGAGTTCTTTGTACACTTGAGTCGACAGCAAGCAGATTGGATATCGTAACTACCGGAGGAGAAAGCGTAGTTCTTCCTGGTGGTAATGTTCCTAAAACAAATTGAAGTTTCTCAGCCTCAGCATTGATAATGTGAGCTAAAGCTAATTCTTCTAGGGCAATGGAGCTTAAAAGTAATGGAATCGTCTGCGCAGTAGAAATAGAAATAGTAGGTGTAATATTTGGTATGTTTGGAAAAGACAAGATACATTCATCCTTTCTAGGAAACCGTCGAATCATCTGATTTCGTGAAGGGGTCTCCCTTGTTTTTATTTTCACATTATAGTTAATGCAAATAGGTAAATAGCGGTAACGGACAAACGTCTAGAAAGAGTCTATTTTATGTAAAGATAGAGATTATTAAACAAAAAACTGCATAATTCGACTTTTTCATTCCTATGTTGTTGTAGAACAATGTAGGAATTTTTTTGTGCAATAGTACAGATTCTGTTTTACAATTAAATTGTGACAGAATTGTAGCAATTATCTTACTATTATTCATTCTTCTTTAGAGTAATGTTTGTACTATATACGCACGTGCTGTCGAAATAACGAATTCGATAAGGGGTGTGACAAATGGAATTTACTCTTACTAGAGAAAAACAAATGATTAAAGAAATGGTGCGCGACTTTGCTGAAAAGGAAATCGCTCCGAAGGCTGTGTATTATGATAAAACGGCAGAATTCCCATATGAAACGTTTCAAAAGATGGGCGAACTTGGTTTGTTAGGAATCCCATTCCCTGAAGAATACGGTGGTTCTGGCGGCGATACGTTATCGTATGCACTAGCAGTTGAAGAAATTGGCCGCGCTTGTGGTGGTACAGGGTTAAGTTATGCGGCGACAATTTCATTAGGTGCTTCTCCTATTTATTATTTTGGTACAGAAGAACAAAAACAAAAATATTTAGTTCCAATGGCATCTGGTAAGACACTTGGTGCATTTGGATTAACGGAGCCAAATGCTGGATCTGATGCTGGCGGCACACAAACGAAAGCCGTATTAGATGGTGATGAATATGTAATTAGCGGTGAGAAGTGCTGGATTACAAATGCCGAGTATGCAAATACGATTATTGTAACCGCTATCAATGGTGTTGAGGAAAGCGGTAAAAAACGTATCTCTGCTTTTATCGTACCGACAAATAGCGAAGGATTAACAATTTCTAGTCCGTACGACAAAATGGGCGTTCGTGCTTCTAATACATGTGAAATTGTTTTAGATGACGTTCGTGTACCGAAGGAAAATATTCTTGGAGATATAAATAAAGGATTTAAGCAATTTTTATATACGTTAGATGGTGGTCGCATTTCCATTGCTTCATTAGCAGTAGGGATTGCTCAATCTGCATTTGAGCGTGCACTGCAATATGCGAAGGAGCGCAAACAATTTGGTCGTTCCCTATCAAACTTCCAAGCAATTCAATTTAAATTAGCAGATATGGCAACAGAAATTGAATTAGCACGCAATATGGTACATAAAGCCGCTTGGTTAAAAGACAATGATAAACCATTCGGAAAAGAAGCTGCGATGGCAAAACTTTTTGCATCTGAAACAGCAAGCCGTGTATCTAACCAAGCTGTGCAAATTCATGGTGGTTACGGATATATGCGTGAGTATGAAGTAGAGCGTCATATTCGTGATGCAAAGCTATTAGAAATTGGTGAGGGTACTTCTGAAATTCAACGTCTCGTTATTTCAAGACATTTAGGATGTCGCTAAGAGGAGGGTTCACTATGTTTCGAAAAATATTAATTGCTAACCGCGGTGAAATTGCTGTTCGTATTATAAAGACGTGTGAAAAACTAGGAATTCAAACAGTGGCAATTTATTCAGAAGCTGATGAATCTGCCCTTCATGTGAAAATGGCAAGTGAAGCACATCTTGTCGGTGGTCCACGTGTTCAAGAAAGCTATTTAAATCTTGAAAAGATCATTGAAATTGCGAAAGAAACAAAAGTAGAGGCAATTCATCCAGGCTATGGATTGTTGTCAGAAAATACAACATTTGCATTGCGTTGTGAAGAAGAAGGAATTGTCTTTATCGGTCCTTCCAAAGATGTGATTGCAAAGATGGGAAGCAAAATTGAGTCTCGCAAAGCAATGTTAGCGGCTGAAGTTCCTATTGTACCTGGTATTTCATCTAGTATTCCAACTGTTGAAGAAGCAAAAGAAATTGCAGGCCAAATTGGTTATCCACTTATGTTAAAGGCATCCGCTGGCGGCGGGGGTATTGGTATGCAAGTGATAGAAACTGAACAAGCGCTCACTCAAGCGTTTGAAAGTAATCAAACGCGTGCAAAGAATTTCTTCGGAAACGGGGAAATGTATATGGAACGATTGATTACAAATGCGCATCATATTGAGATTCAAGTGCTTGCTGATAAACAAGGGAATACGGTGTATTTGTGGGAACGTGAATGTTCGGTGCAGCGCCGTAATCAAAAAGTAATTGAAGAAGCGCCATCTCCATTTTTAGATGAAGCAGCGCGCATAGAAATGGGTGAGGTTGCAGTGAAAGCTGCGAAAGCACTCAGCTATACAAATGCAGGAACGATTGAATTTCTTGTTGATGATGAGAAAAATTTCTATTTCTTAGAAATGAATACGAGATTACAAGTAGAACATCCGGTAACAGAAGAAATTACTGGTCTTGATTTAGTTGAGCAGCAATTGCGAATTGCATCAGGCGAAACCCTTTCGTTTACACAGGATGAAGTAAAGCGTAGTGGTCATGCCATTGAAGCGCGCATTTATGCTGAAGATCCAAAAACGTTTTTCCCATCACCAGGGAAAATTACTTCTCTGTCTCTTCCAACATCAGTGCGCATTGATCATTTCTTAGAAGATGGTGTAGCAATTACTCCGTTTTATGATCCGATGATTGCAAAAGTAATTGCACATGGGGAAACGCGAGGAGAAGCAATCCAAAAGCTACAAGCAGCATTAGAAGAACTAAAAGTAGAGGGTATTAAAACAAATACGCCGATGCTTCTGCAAGTCTTAGAAGATGAAGTATTCCAGAGTGGTATTTACACAACAAGCTTTGTAACGAAGCAGCTTGTGAAAAAATAAAGGTTACGAAATTTAAAGGGGGAAATAAATGATGACAAAAGTATATGCATCGATGGCAGGAAACGTTTGGAAAATTGTAGTGGGTGTAGGAGATACAGTAGAGGAAGATCAGGATGTCGTCATTTTAGAATCTATGAAAATGGAAATTCCAATCGCTGTAGAAGAAGCTGGCACCGTTATGAAAATTCTTGTGCAGGAAGGCGATTTTGTTAATGAGGGAGATGTATTAGTAGAAATCGAATAGTGAGAAACGGGGTGCAATCGATTGAAATTACCTTCTTTTGCTTCTATTAAAGAAGTTGGGCCGCGTGATGGTTTGCAAAATGAAAAGAAAATTGTTGGTACAAAAGATAAAGTGAAATGGATTCATATGCTGGCAGACGCAGGTCTTTCCTATATTGAAGTTTCATCTTTCGTTCACCCTAAATGGATTCCTGCTTTAGCCGATGCACAAAATGTGTTTGCTGCGCTTGAGCGGAAACCGCACGTTACATATGCAGCTCTCGTTCCAAATCAAAATGGTTTGGAACGGGCGCTGTTGCAAGATGTAGATGAGGTGAACGTCTTTTTATCTGCTAGTGAAACTCATAATAAGAAAAATATTAATAAATCAATTGATGAAGCACTTTCTGTTATTGAAGAGATAACGAAACAATCATTATTTTCTGGGAAAAAGGTACGTGGTTACGTATCAACTGTATTTGGTTGCCCATATGAGGACGAAGTTAACGTTCATACGGTTGATGAACTTTGTAACAAATTGTTTTCATATGGCATTTATGAAGTATCACTTGGGGATACGATCGGGGTGGCAAATCCAGCGCAAGTAGAGCGTGTACTAGAGCACTTACTCCCAAAATATGATTCTTCTAAGTTTGCGATGCATTTCCATAACACGTACGGCATGGCACTTGCTAATGTAGTAAAGTCATTGGAATGCGGTGTTACAACTTTTGATAGTTCATGCGGTGGTCTTGGTGGATGCCCGTATGCACCAGGTGCGTCTGGAAACGTCGCAACAAATGATTTAGTTCACATGCTTCATAAACTGGGTGTACAAACAAATGTAAATGAAGAAAAGCTATTACAAGCAACAAAATTTATTCAAAGCAAGCTAGGTACGCAGATTCCGAGTCATGTGTACCGCGCTTTGCAACATAAAACAGTGAGTAGGTGATCCCATGTTACAGCTGCAAAATATTTCAGTTGATTACGTAACACCTCATATCGTGAAAGTGACATTAAATCGTGAAGGGCAAGCAAATGCTTTATCACTTGCTCTTTTAGAAGAACTACAAGAAACACTAAGTCGTATTAACGAAGAAAATGATGTCCGTGTCGTAATGATTACAGGGGCAGGGGTAAAAGCATTTTGTGCAGGGGCAGATTTAAAAGAACGTGCCAATATGAACGAAGAACAAGTGCGTGATGCAGTTGGAATGATTCGCTCTACTATGGATATGGTAGAAGAATTATCACAACCTGTTCTTGCAGTTATCAATGGAATTGCGCTTGGCGGCGGTACAGAATTAAGTCTTGCTTGTGATATTCGAATCGCTTCGGAAACAGCAAGTCTTGGTTTAACAGAAACTTCGCTTGCAATTATTCCAGGAGCTGGCGGGACGCAGCGTCTCCCGCGTTTAATTGGAATGGGACGCGCAAAAGAATTAATTTATACAGCAAGACGTATTTCGGCTGTAGAAGCAAAGGAATACGGACTTGTTGAATATGTTACTTCTGCTGAAGAATTAGAAGAAAAAGCAATTAAAATTGCCAAGCAAATTGCAGCGAACGGTCCAATTGCAGTTCGCCGTGCGAAAGAAGCAATTACAAATGGGATGCAAGTAGACTTGCAGACAGGTTTACAAATGGAAAAGCAAGCGTACGAAGGTGTTATTCATACGAAAGACCGCTTAGAAGGATTACAAGCATTTCGCGAAAAACGGAAGCCGATTTATAAGGGGGAATGAATATGCTAGATCAAAAACAACAATCTCGTACATTAGAAGAGCGTGTAGAAACGATAAAGCAAGGCGGTGCACCGAAATATCATGAGCAAAATACAGCAAAAGGAAAACTATTTGTTCGTGAGCGTCTTGCGCTTTTGTTTGATAACGGTGAGTACGTAGAAGATGCATTATTTGCAAACTGTGAACGAGAAGGATTGCCTGCGGATGGAGTTGTTACTGCAACTGGTAAAGTAAATGGACGCACTGTTTGTGTAATGGCAAATGATTCTACTGTAAAAGCAGGATCATGGGGGTCTCGTACAGTAGAAAAAATTTTACGTATTCAAGAAACAGCTGAAAAATTACGTGTACCACTTTTTTATCTTGTCGATTCCGCTGGCGCACGTATTACAGATCAAGTTGAAATGTTTCCAGGCAGACGCGGGGCAGGGCGCATTTTTTATAACCAAGTGAAATTATCAGGAAAGGTGCCGCAAATTTGTTTACTATTTGGTCCATCTGCTGCAGGCGGTGCATACATTCCTGCTTTCTGCGACGTTGTGATGATGGTCGAAGGAAATGCATCTATGTATCTTGGTTCGCCTCGTATGGCTGAAATGGTCATCGGTGAAAAAGTGACATTAGAAGAGATGGGCGGAGCACGTATGCACTGCTCTGTATCTGGCTGCGGAGATGTCCTTTGCAAAACAGAGGAAGATGCAATTTCAAAAGCACGTCAATATATTTCTTACTTTCCAAGCAACTATTTAGAAAAAGCTCCAATGACAGAACCTCAAGAACCGAAAGAATTCGAAAAAACATTAGAACAAATTATCCCAGAAAATCAAAATGCACCTTTTAATATGCACGATTTAATTAAACGTGTAATTGATGAAGACTCCTTCTTTGAAGTGAAAAAGTTATTTGCACAAGAACTTATTACTGGATTTGCACGTATGAATGGTATGCCAATTGGAATTATTGCGAATCAGCCTCGTATGAAAGGCGGCGTATTATTCCATGACTCTGCTGATAAAGCAGCGAAATTTATTACACTTTGCGATGCTTACCACATTCCGCTTTTATTCTTAGCTGATGTACCAGGCTTTATGATTGGTACGAAGGTAGAGCGAGCTGGTATTATTCGTCACGGTGCGAAAATGATTTCCGCTATGAGCGAAGCAACTGTGCCGAAAATTTCTATCGTTGTAAGAAAAGCATACGGTGCTGGTTTATATGCGATGGCAGGCCCTGCGTTTGAACCTGATTGCTGCCTTGCTCTTCCAACGGCTTCAATTGCGGTAATGGGACCAGAAGCAGCGGTAAACGCAGTGTATGCAAATAAAATTGCAGCACTACCAGAAGAAGAGCGCCAGGGCTTTATCGCGCAAAAACGTGAAGAGTATAAGCAAGATATTGATATTTATCGTCTTGCATCAGAAATGGTTATTGATGGTATTGTTCACCCAAACCAATTACGCACTGAATTAAAGCAACGTTTTGATATGTATATGAGTAAATATCAAGTATTTACAGATCGTAAACATCCAGTTTATCCAGTATAAAAGTGAAGTAACTATTCAGCCACTTTATGAAAAAAGGAAGAAAAGTATTTTTTTAAATGGTTGAGAGGGACTGGCTATGTATAGTAGCGGTTAGGGCCTCTTCCTGCCACGTGCGGTGCGAAAACAAAGAGAGAAAACAAGTGCAGGTCACTTTTGTTCTGAATAGTAGTGATTTATATGTTGAAACATCAAAATAGATTTATATATTAGTGAGAGCGCCCTGTTAAAGGGCTTTCCTTTTCAAAACAGAAGGAGGGACAAATCGTGAAGCAAGCAGTTTGGTTTCCGGCCGAGGAATATAAAGCAAACACACGCTTATATCAATGGATGCAATCGCTTGGTTATGATGATTATGAAACATTTTATGAAAAGTCTATTGAAGATCCAGCGTGGTTTTGGGAAGCAGCAGAGCGTGCTGTAGGTTATCAATGGATGCGACCATATACAGAAGTGTTAGACTTAGCAAACGGTATGCCATTTGCTAAGTGGTATGTCGATGGAACTTGCAATGTTGTAGAATCTGCACTATCTCGTTGGATTGCAGAAGATGATACGAAAACAAAGCAGGCGCTTATTTGGGAAGGTGAAAACGGTACATCAAAATCATTTACATATGAGGAACTAGACAATTGGGTAAGCCGCGTTGCAAACGGTTTAAAGCATTTAGGAATCGAAAAAGGTGATCGTGTAACCATTTACATGCCAATGATTCCAGAAACAGTAGTTGCCATGTTAGCTGTTATGAAAATTGGCGCAATCATTTCTCCTATTTTCTCAGGATTTGCTTCAGATGCAGTGATGACGCGTGTACAAGCAGCAGGCTCTAAAATGATTATTACCGCAGATGGATTTGCTCGCCGCGGTAAAACAGTTTCTTTAAAAGAAGAAGTAGATAAAGCATGTGAGCATTGTCCAAGTGTTGAAAAAGTCGTAATTGTTCGTCATGCGGGGAATGAGTTTACACCGCAGGATTATGATATTTCATGGAGTGTTCTTGAAAAAGACAAACCATTTACACACGCAGAAGAAATGAAAAGCGACGACCCGCTTATGCTTATTTATACATCTGGTACAACAGGTAAGCCGAAAGGAACGGTGCATACGCACGCAGGATTTCCGTTAAAAGCAGCATTTGATGCTGGTTTTGGTATGAATGTCAAACAAGGCGACCGTGTGTTATGGATTACTGATATGGGCTGGATGATGGGACCGTTTTTACTATTTGGTTCTCTTCTTAACGGTGCGACAATGGTTATATATGAAGGTGTTCCTGATTATCCAGAACCAGATCGTTTATGGGAAATGGTTGATCGTTATGAAGTAACGCACCTTGGTATTTCACCAACGTTAATTCGTTCATTAATGGCAAAAGGCGATTCATGGGTGGAGAAGCATTCCTTACATAGTTTGGAAGTAATCGGTTCAACAGGTGAGCCATGGAATCCAGATCCATGGATGTGGCTCTTTGAAACAGTTTGCAAAGGAAGGGTCCCAATTTGTAACTACTCTGGTGGTACTGAAATTTCTGGTGGTATTTTTGGAAATGTCCTCATTAAACCAATCGCGCCAATTAGTTTTAATGCATCGCTACCAGGAATGGCCGCTGTTGTATTAGATGAAAACGGTGTACCAGTTCAAAATGAGGTCGGAGAATTATGTCTAGAAAAGCCATGGGTCGGTATGACGAAGAGCTTCTGGGAAGAAGACGATCGGTATGTAAATACATACTGGTCTCGTTTTGAAAACAAATGGGTGCATGGTGACTGGGTGTTATATGATGGAGAACAATATATTATCACAGGTCGTTCTGATGATACGTTAAATATTGCTGGAAAACGCATTGGACCTGCGGAGTATGAATCCATTCTTGTAAAACACCATGATGTCATCGAAGCTGGGGCAATTGGAGTTCCAGATGAAGTGAAAGGCGAAGTATGTCATTGTTTTGTTGTGTTACGTGAGGGTACTGTGTTTACACCAGAACTGAAAAAAGAGTTATTAAGTCTAGTAAACTCTCATATTGGGAAAGCATTGTGCCCGAAAGATATTCATGTTGTCGAAGATCTGCCGAAAACACGTAACTCAAAAGTGATGCGCCGCGTTATAAAAGCTGCGTATTTAGGAAAAGAACTTGGAGATTTATCTTCACTTGTGAATCCTGAGGTTGTGGCATATATTCAAGGGATACAGTCTCAGAAACAACGGTGATTTTTAAAAGCAAACTCCTTCATATAGGAAGTTTGCTTTTTAGTTTGTGGTTATGAGTACTTTACTTAATATGAAATAACAAGAATATTTGAGAGAATGGAAGTCAATATTATAATTGTTAGACGAAAAAGGAGGTTATAATGATGAATAAACAACGTGCACAAGAGATTGCCGCTTCACCAGTTATGGCTAATGTAACCTACAACGGGGTTCAAATTTACATTCAAAATGTAGATGAAACGAACGAAATAGCAAGAATTTATCCGCTCAGTGAACCGAATAATGAACAAGAGGTTTCTGTATCCAGCTTAATAGAGCATTCATAACAAAGTTATATGAAAAGGTTTAATAGCCGTAGCTTTAGAATAAGTTCTGATTGTTTATCCCGCTATTTTTGGGCAGTAAGCTCCCCACCTCAAGATTCAGAGAGAAGTATTGTCCAGCTCTAGCGGCTAGAATCTCCGGTCGTTTCGCCCCCTCGGACGAGGCAAAAAGCGCCTCTCTGTCGCGGGCTCCAACGTCCTGCGATTCTGGGCGAGCCGCTTCCGCTTTTCTAAAGAAGATAGGCGGGGGATAACTGCCCGTAAAAGCCCGATTGGGCGGGCCTTCCGTCAGTGGGCGATGAAGAAAACCCCCACTGACGGAAGTTTCACTTTATAAAAAAGAGTGAAATCCTGTATTGATAAGATAGGGTTTCGCTCTTTTTATTGTTGTAAGAACATAACTACGTGAATTCAATAGAAAATCTCAGGATGATAACGCTTGTATCACGTTAGCGTACAGAATGGAAAATCTAACTCTATGGATGGTATAATTGTAAAAGAATACAAGTTAGCACTGATTATAAAAGGCCTCAAGCAATTGAGGATTAAGTTGAATTTCAATTTATTGGTCTATGAAATCCAGTAATTTAAACAGATAGGCTATATTCTAAAAGGGGAGAAAGTAATGAATAAGATAGAACAGAGTAGTAACACACTAGATAATACAGTTACGTTATATATTACTAGACATGGGAAAACAATGTTAAATGCTAGTGAGCGTGTGCAAGGTTGGGCGGATTCTCCATTAGTAGAAACGGGTGTTGAAGTAGCTAAAAATCTAGGAAACGGGTTAAAAGATATTCATTTTGTTGCTGCTTACAGTAGTGATAGTGGCCGCGCTATTGAAACTGCTAACTTAGTATTAAAATATAGTGAGCAATCAAAGTTAAAACTTGTACAAAGGAAAGACTTACGTGAATTAAATTTCGGAATTTTTGAAGGCGATAAGAATGAAAATATGCAAAAAATGATTGGAACTGTTGCTGGCGTGAAATCAGCAAAGGAATTCATGAAGTTATCTATTGAAGAAATTGTGAATTTCATTGCAGTGGCAGACGATACAAAGCAAGCTGAGGATTGGAAAACCTTTTCTATCCGTATAAAAAGAGAACTTGATAAAATTAGTGAAGAGACTGCCAAAAATGGGGGAGGTAACGTTTTAATCGTATCTCATGGAATTGCAATCACAGCATTAGTAGACATGATTGATAATAGTAAAATAAAACTTGGACTAGAAAATGCAAGTGTAACTAAAATTCACTATAAAGATGGAGAGTATAAAATCGAATCTGTTGGTGATATGAGTTATGTTGAAAAAGGTAAAGAAAGTGCAATAGTATAAAGGATATATAAAGTAATAGAATGAGAAAAAGGCGGATTTCTTACGAGGGTAAGGGTTCGCCTTTTTTCTTGTGTGAATTTTGTCGAATAAAGAAGGAAAAACAGCCTTTGAAAAGGAAATAAATAGAAGATGTATAACGAATTAATGAAAGTAGGACGAATCAATGAAAGAAAAAATCGGAGCGGGAAATACAGCAGAGATTTATTTATGGAACGACAAAGAAATTGTAAAACTATTTCATGATAGTATTCATGAATCACTTATTGAAAGAGAATTTCTTGCAAGTCAAGAAATTCAAAATCTTGGATTACCAGTTCCTAAAGTAGGGGGTAAGATATCTTATCAAAATAGAACGGGTATTATTTATGAAAAAATTGATGGTGTAACTTTAACTGAGCTACTAGCAAAAGACCCATTGCATGTAGGGAAAGAAGCAAAAAGATTTGCTGAATTACATTTTCAAATTCATAGCCGGAAATCTAGTGCATTTTCGGATATATGTGAAACTTTAATTTCGCATGTAAATTTTTGTAGTCGATTTACATCTGAGCAAAAAGAAAAGATCGCAACCTATATCGCAACATTACCGACGGATCAAGCAGTGTGCCATATGGATTTTCATCCTGATAATATTTTAATTTCAGAGCAGGGACCGATTGTTATCGATTGGATGACAGCAGGCTTTGGGAATCCATTTGCTGATGTAGCACGTACAGTTATTATATTAGAACATGCCCATCTACCAGCAAGTATACCAGAACCAGTGAAACAAGGTATTATGGCGCTGCGCCATGCATTTTGTGAGGAGTACGTAAACGAGTATTTAACTTTATCAAAAGGTACGTGGAAAGACATAGAATTATGGTTTTTACCGATTATGGCAGCAAGATTAATAGAAGGCATACCTGAAGGTGAGAAACACGATTTGTATAAGCAAGTCATATCTTTTCTCTAAAACTTATAAAGGGAGGGCATAATCTGATATGTGGCAAACATTATCTGAACCATGGAAAGAATGTTTTAATCAAGCATGGTTATCGTATTGTAACAATTCATTTCCAATTGGTGCCGTTATTGTAGATGAAAGTGGGAATATCATTTCAAAAGGTAGAAATACAGTGTACGAGACGGAAGCGGTGCCAAATGAAATATGTAATAACAAAATTGCTCACGCAGAGGTTAATGCAATATTAAAAATAAATAATTTAGAAACGAACGCTATGCGAAAGGAATATGAATTGTATTCTACGATGGAACCGTGCCCTTTATGTTTTGGTGCTATTGTTATGTCTGGGATTAGAAATATTCATTATGCAGCAAGAGATAAGGTGGTCGGAGCAACCAATTTGAAAGATGGAAATGCTTATTTACAAGGGAAAAATATGAAGGTTTTAGGTCCGTACAAAGAACTTGAAATCGTACAATTTGTTCTGAAAACAGATTTTGTATTGCGGAGAGGACATGCTGTAGACCGATTACTACAAACGTGGGAGCAAGATTGTCCGATTGGAATTGCGATAGGTCGAAAATGGTATGAGTCAAATAAACTAGTACAAGCGAAACAAGAAAAGAAAGATATTTCAATTATTTTGGATGAAATTATAAGTGAAGTAGAAGTTTTTAAGAAAGAGGTGGAAGAAACGAGTGGATGTAAATTTTGAAGAAAGAAAATATACTTTTGATGATATTGCCGAAGAATACGAGAAAATAAGACCTACATATCCAAAGGAACTTTTTCAAGATTTGTTTACGTATGCAAATATCGAGAAGGAAGATCGAATTCTGGAAATTGGTTGTGGTACGGGTAAAGCAACGGAAGGACTCGCCCAGTTAGGATATAAGCAGATTGATTGTATTGAGCTAGGAGAACGATTAGCTCAATTTACAGCTTCTAAATTCCAAAATGAGAATGGTATACATGTGTATCAAGGAGATTTTGAAAATTGGAATCAGCAGGACGGATTATACGCACTTGCTGTCTCAGCAACAGCGTTTCATTTTATTAATCCTGAAATTGGCTATCTGAAAGTAGCAAATTTGCTGCGCGAACATGGAACAATGGCTTTCTTTTGGACATATCACATACAACCTGATACAGATGTTTTTCGAGAGATTGAAGATTGCTATGAAAAGTATGCACCGCATTTACATCCTAACAAGTTACCAACGCCAGAAGAGCTAATTGAAGAACGAACAAATCTTACAATACGGCATAATTTGTTTCAAAATTTAGTTGTAAAAACCTATCAATGGACTGATATATATACAAGTGATGATTATATTGCGTTATTACATACTCAATCTGCCCATCGTTTGCTTTCACAAGAGGTAAAAGAAAAATTGTTTTATAGTATTCATAGCGTAATTGAAAAACATGGTGGGGAAATTGAAAAACCACAGTTTGTTGCGTTGTATTTAGCAAGAAAAAAATAATAAGGGATTTCTTAAAATACATTTTTCAGCAATGAATCTACATAAGGGAGGAAATGTTTGATGAGTCATTTTGAATGCAAAATGTTAACGATGTGTATGGTGCAAGATGGAGATAAAGTTTTACTTATAAATCGACCAGATCGTTTAGGTTTTCCAGGATACATTGCTCCTGGCGGAAAAGTCGACTTTCCAGAAAGTATTGTAGATGGAGCGATCCGAGAAGTACATGAAGAAACAGGTTTAATCGTAAAAGACATCATCTTTAAAGGAATTACCGAGTTTTGTGAGCCAAACACGAAGTTGCGATATATGGTGTTTAATTATTTGGCAACATCTTTTGAAGGAAAGCTACTTGAAAAGCCGCCTGAAGGAGAATTAGTATGGGTAGATAGAAAAGATGCGTTACATTTACCGATGCAAGATTGGTTTAGAAAAAGGTTTCCGCTATTCTTTGAACCGGGAACATTTGAGTGGCATTCCGTATGGGACAAAGAGCGTGATGTTGTTTTAAATAGGGTGGAAAAACATTATAAACAATCGCTACTGCATGAAGTGTAATTCTTAATGAAAACTCCCCATTTTAAGCGTCTCTCTAAGATGGGGGATAGCCTATTTGTGAATATTGGAAATCAACTTATTATATAATTGCCTGAATGGATCAATCAAAAAAGAGGTCAGTCCCGCAGCTTAAAAGCTGTGAGGACTGACCCAAAAGTTTCTTCATTTCTTATAGATTATAGATCATAAATCCGGGTTGAAGACGTCTTTTGATTTTTTTGAAATATCCGTAATTAATTCATTTCTTAATTGTTTTGCTTTTGTAAATGCATCTGTAGCCGTGTCATTACTATATTTATTTAAATATTTAATTGCTTTTTGTTTGTCTTCCTTATAAAGCTCTGTAGCCTTTTTTTCAACCGAACTTTGTTTTGTAAATAACTGATCCTCGTATTTACCCCAATAGTTTTTCAATCCTACTCCAAGTGTGTCTGGGTTTGTTGCAGCTAAAGCAGCTGGTGCACGGAAAGCCCAGTAAGCTGATTGATCATCATATTTGTCATTACCAAGTTTAAAAGCAGTTGGTGTGTCATATGTTCCTTGATAGAATGGTAAATAAACACTATATTCCGGGTTTGCTAGGCTAAGCCACATAACATTGGCAATATCAGCAGGCATATTAGATCTTAGTTGAATAACATGGGATTCCACTGTACGATCTACACCAACAGCACGCTCATCTTTACCTGTACTTGTAGAAGTATCATATGGAGTACCTTCATAATGAGAGCCCAAGAATTTCATCACTTGTTTTGGCGTAATTTTCTGATCCGGAATCATAAATAATGGATAACGTGTTAATTCAGCACCTTGGTTTATAGATGGAGTAAATGTCTTTTGTCCCCACCATTCTCTACGTGTATTGTATTTTTGACCAACATCACCGTAAGTTCCAGCAAAATCAAATTTTTGATTATGATCTTTATCATTGTTTGTTATTAAGCCTTTTTCAACTGCATGAGAAATTAATGTTTTAGAGCCCATGAAGTTTTTCGTGTCGGAAAGATTCACATTATCGATTCTTAGTCCATTTGCAACAATTAAATAAGCATTATCAGGTACTCTTTCTGCTACCCATTGATGTCCTGTTCCAACCTCAAAGTACCAAATTTCATTCTTATCTGCGATCGCAACGCCATTTGCTTCAGCAGAACCACACTTTTCAATGTACTGTCCTAGTAATTCAGCACCTTCACGGGCTGTTTTAACACGTGGTAAAATCAAGGTTGGAATAACCGATTCGCTAACACCTTTTTTCACAAATGGGTCAGATGCCTCTGCTTTTTTATTTGCATAAGCACTATTTGTAGCAGAAATAGCTACTCCATATTCATTTATCCCTGCTTCTTCAAAAGGCCCTTTTGAAGGATCCCAGTCTGGTATTGCAATATACTTATAGGATACCTTTGGTTGATCTACTGTTAGTCCAGTTTTAAATTTTAGTTTTTCCCCTGATTTATGTGTTTTACGAGGGAATACCTTGACGTGTTTCGACCATGCACTAGATACGTCCTCATTTCGTGCAACCATGACCGAATCATCTACGGTTGCTTTTTTTCCTGCAAAAACCGATGTGCAAGCGCTTGCGGGAATAGCAAATCCTCCAACTATTAAGGTAGTAATGGCTGCTGCTACACCTGCTTTTTTGATACCATGTAACTTCATTTTGCCTTCCTCCTCTAACATTTCTGGATTTATTTCATCATTATTCTAACATAATATAATAATTTTGTGAGCGCTTTCACATATTGTTCATATAGAAAAAAGTTAGTCCAAAATCATTTATTCAATAGAGGAATTTTATTCATTATGTTTACAAGGAGATATAAAATCGGCAATGAAGTATCTAAGCTCTATTCATCCTAAAACTAACGAAATTATTAAAATAGAAAAGTGCTTTATTAATAGATTTTTCACGACTGACTATAAAGAGGAAAGTTCTACTGAGGACGAATGGATCAATAAAATCATTTTAATTTATCCCGCTATGTTTCAAATATCCTTTCTAATAATCTAGCTTGCTTAGAAAGGATAACGTTTTTTTGTGTTTTTGGGCTCTTAAGTTGATGGGCATGCGTTGGGACCCCTAATAGAATTATTTGGGACATCAACATAAATATGAAGGTTTTTTATGTATATCTATGATGTGAAAACTTTGAATTACAGAAGCTTCTTAGAATTTAATGTAATTTTCAAAAAAACAATTTAATGTTTGACGACGCTTTATGTTGCATGATAGCATATAGATAATTTAATCAAGGCGGTGGAACATTATTGGAATCGGATGGTGACTCGGATAGGTGGCTGAACTACCTCAATTTTCTCAGAGTACCCCTAATAATTATGAGAATTTAAGCTATATACAATAATATTTTAGGTTGTATACAGCAGTATTAAGGGAATGAGAAAAAATTATCAGGAGGTGGATCCTTTAGTTTCAGGGAAGCTAAGGGGATTAGTTGAACATATTAAGTTTAATCATGGTAGTGGTTTTAATCGCTTTTACAGCAATTTTCGTTGCAATAGAATTTGCCATAGTAAAAGTAAGAGGATCAAAGATTGACCAATTTGTATTAGAAGGAAAGAAGGGTGCGCTGGCGGCTAAAAAAGTGACCACAAACCTGGATGAATATTTGTCAGCTTGCCAATTGGGGATTACAGTGACAGCGATGGGACTAGGTGCGCTAGGTGAACCAACCATTGAAAGACTTTTACACCCTTTATTTGATAAATGGAATATCAATCCTTACATTACAAGTTTATTATCTTTAGGAATTGCCTTTATTATCATGACGTACTTACATGTTGTAGTAGGAGAATTAGCACCAAAAACATTCGCGATTCAAAAGGCTGAAAAGGTTACTTTATTACTTTCGCCTCTGCTTATCTGGTTCTACAAAATCATGTACCCATTTATACGATTGTTAAATGGCTCCGCAAGGATGATAACAGGACTATTTGGCTTAAAACCAGCATCAGAGCATGATGTGGCTCATACAGAAGAAGAATTACGACTCATTCTCTCTGAAAGTTATGAGCGCGGAGAAATTAATCAAGCTGAGTATAAATATGTAAATAATATTTTTGAATTTGATAATCGTATTGCTAAAGAAATTATGGTCCCTCGAACGGAAATTATAGGGCTACATGTAGATAATTCTTTAGCAGATCATATAAAAATAATTCGTCATGAAAAGTACACACGTTATCCTGTATTTGGAGAAGACAAAGATGAAATCATTGGGATAGTGAATGTGAAAGACTTCTTTATTCGTTACCTGAATAAAGAAGCTAAAGAATCCGATTCGATCCACTCGTATACACGTCCAGTAATAGAAGCTATTGAAAGTATTCCGATACATGATCTTTTACTGCAAATGCAAAAGAAGCGTATTCCATTGGCTGTATTGTATGATGAATATGGCGGTACAGCTGGTATTGTAACCATTGAGGATATTCTAGAAGAAATTGTAGGAGAAATTCGTGATGAATATGACGAAGATGAACATCCGCCCATTCAGCAAATGAATGAACAGCATTTCTTAGTAGAAGGTAAGGTACTCATTAGTGAATTAAACGATTTGCTAGGATTACATATGAATGATGAGGATGTTGACACGATTGGTGGTTGGATTATGATGCAGAATTATGATATCAAAGAAGGACAGACCATAAAAAGTGAAGAATATGAATTTAAGGTTCTTTCTAAAGATGCCCATCAAATCAAAAGTGTAGAAATAACAAAAAAAATTGAGCAAGCAGCAACTGTATAGTTGCTGCTTTTTATTTATGGAGAAGTTATGGTTCTTAAATTTACAAGAAAGAGTTATAGGAGAAGAGAGCGTATTTTATATGTCTTTTTAACTATACAGGGATCACTATAAATCTCCATCAACTTAAAAATTTGGTTGTTCTCCAAAACGAAAAAAATGAGCCGGATTTTGCTTAGCTTATATTTTCGTTAAAATGTGGATGGTATCCTTATGTATCATCTCTCAAAAAGGATCATTAAAGGGAAGCTTTTATCAATACTTATATTCGATCCTTATTCTATTTTACTTTTATTTAAAATATATACTTGAAAGAAGTATATATTTTGTTAAATTTATCCTATGGATAGAACAAGTTTAATTAAAGGTCATTTAGAAATGTGTGTGTTATCTATTTTGTCAAAGGAAAAAAGCTATGGTTATGAAATTATGAAGGAATTAGAAGAACACAATTTAAAATTGAAAGGAGTAGGCAGCATTTATCCTATTCTAACTAAGCTCAAAGACCAAGAATGGGTTAATACTTACCGTGAAATGACGGAAAATGGCAAGGTTAGAGTTTATTATGAAATAAATGAAAAAGGGAAATTGTATCTTCAAAAAAAAATCAATGAGTGGTTAGAATTACAAAAGGATATAAAATCCCTACTTCAAAATGGTTTGAAAGGAGATCAATTGGAATGAATATTAAATTGACCATCGAAGAAAAACAATTTTTAAGCGAAGTTCTCGATGAGTTAAAGCAATATCAAATAAGTTCAAAACACAGAAAGAATATTAAACAGCAGCTTTTAGAGCATATTCAAGAATCTCGTGAACACGGCCTAAATAGCATAAATGAATTAGGAGATGCAACAACATTTGTCAAAGATTTTTTAGAGGTTAATGGAATAGATCTTCATTCTGAAATAAAAAACATACGAAAATCCAAAGGTAGAACGGGAATTTTATTTTCAATAGGGCTATTTACTTTAATTGTTACTTATCTCGGTTTGCAACTAATACTGTCAATGTTTTTAACAGAATCCTTTAACCCACTAAATACTAACAGTTTGTTCGATTATAATATCTTTTATCAGATATCAGATAATTCATGGTGGAACTTCTTACTAATGTTCATTAGCCTTTCTACTTCTTTGTTAGTTTCCGTGTTTGTAATGTTTTATATACGAAAAATAAATTTAAACAGGTGAAATAAAATGAAAATGCTAAAAGCTACAATTGTATGCTTATTATTTAATGTGTTTATTTTGTTTTTACCAACCTCGCATGTATTCGCCGAACAAGATATTAAAAGTACTATAGACAGCTATGTCGAAAAATTTTTAGAAGAACATCGAATTCCAGGAGCTTCTATTGCTATTGTTCATAAGAATGATATTTTTTATTCTAAGTCATGGGGTGTAACGGGAGAATCTGAAGAAAAAGTAACCGCTGAAACTCCCTTTACAATAGGATCGATAAGTAAATCATTAACAGGCTTAGCCATAATGAGATTAATTGAAGAAGGTACCGTTCATTTAGATGATCCGGTCCAAAAGTATATTCCATGGTTTACACTTAAAGATAAAAAAGCAGCATCCCAAATAACAATTAAACATTTACTTACACAAACAAGTGGGATAAGTACTTATTCTGGCTTATCTATATCAGATAGAGAATCTAAAGATTTGGGTGCTATAAAGAAAAATGTAGAAAGTTTATCGAAAGTTAAGCTGACTGCCGTACCAGGAGAAAAGCATCAATATAGTAATGCCAATTTCTTAATTCTTGCTACTCTGATCGAAGAAGTTACCAATCAACCATACTCTGAATACATGGAACAAAAAGTGTTTTTACCATTAGGTATGAAGAGTGCCGCAGCTGAAAATGATACGGCATATGAAAAAGGATATTTAGCCGGATATCAGTCTTGGTTAGGGATCCCTCGAAAAAGTTCAGTAACATATGATAATGGAGGAGCACCATATGGATACATAACTGCAAGTGCGACAGATATGGTCCAGTATATTACATTGCTTAGTCAGCGCGAGAGTAACAATTTTTTAAGCAAAAATACTATGAACCTTTATTTATCGCCTTATGTTCAAACAGGTGAAAATCGATATTATGGTCTTGGTGTAAGAATCTCAAGTCCAAATTCTAAAGAAGAAATGCTATGGCATTCAGGTTCAACTTCTGACTCACATGCAGAAGTATTCTTTATACCAGAAACGGGTTGGGGAGGTGTGATTCTTACTAATAAAAATCATATTTTAGAAGAAGAGGCACTTATACACCTGAAACAAGGGATTATCAATATTTTAAATGGGAAAGAGCCTGTTGATGTACCTAAATACAACCCTATTATACAACTGACCATGATAGGAATATTATGCTTACTTTTTATAATGTTTATTTATCAATTAGTAAAGGTTAAATCAGGAAAGATTCGTAAAAGAAGCTTATGGCGTATCTCTGGAATTATACTTTTAATTATATCTATTACTATTATTCCATTACTAATTTATAGTACAGGATCTCCATGGCATTCGATAAAAATATTTGCTGCTGATATTGCACTACTTACTAGAATCATGGTTACCTTCTTAACTTTGAACGGTTTATTATCAATATATATTTCATTTAAACAATCAAAAGAACGCTCAATAACCAAAGGGACAATTTCTATGAGTTAAATAGGAATTGTCCCTTTGGACCTCTATCAGGGGTCACATCACCGAAAGTAAAAAATTGTACGCTAAGGGTACAAAATCCTATTATAGCGGGCTTTACATCATATAAGTCTATGTTCAGAAACTTGGGTATGCAACCTACGAGCGGAGTCCATGAAAGACCGAGGCTAGACAACCAGGGCTTTTTTCAAGCCCCCACTTCAAAACGTGTTAGCGTTTAAGTGGGGGGGAGTTGACACTATTATTTAGTTATTACTTCACATTATCGGAACTACTTAAGATTTTCTAACAGCTTCTATTTTTGAAATAAGGAATAACTTGTTATTTTGTTTATAAGATTCATTTTCATAATTCGATAGTGGACAAGTAGTGCAGTACATACTCCAAGGATCATCCCTGCCAATACATCTAGAGGATAATGTACACCAACCCAAATTCTTGAAAAAGCAATACCCATTCCAAAAATAATCCACATAAATGTATTTCCTCTACTACATAGCCAAATTGTTACAGTAATTACGAAAGCAGCTGTAGCATGATCACTCGGGAAAGAAGAATTTGCAGCGTGATCAACTAATTGTTTAATATGATGCGAGACGAATGGTCGATCGCGATAGAAAAACAGTTCAATCACTCTATTTATAGTAAATGCTAAGGAGCATGCGAATAAAGCTTGAAATACTGTCACTCTATTTTCTTTATTTGTAATCCATAAAACGAGTAATGCAACAATTAAAATGTACTGGGCATACTCGGCGAAAAAAATCATCATTTTATCTAGAAAAGGGTATTTATAAACATACGAGTTGATCCACTGAAAGATTTCATAATCGATAGACTGTAAAACCATTGAATAAAAACACATCCTAACATTTGATAAAGCATTTCTCTATTTTTACATAATATCAATTACTGATTATTGTTTAAAGGACGGATTGTAAAAATAAATGACATAGGAGTTCTATTTTTTGTAGCAAATAAAAAGAAAAATACATTTGTTAGTGTGTACATGGCTTTATATAATTTTTATTTAAAAATTTCATGTACCGTAATGAGAAGGGATTTTTTTATATTTCTAGAATAAAAACTAAATAATTACAAGCATTTTTAAGGGGGATTATAGAATGAACCAAATGATACACTCTATTTCTTTAACAGGAGATTGGGAGCTAGATATTCAACATATACTAGAACAATATAATAAACCTCACACATATGAGCACTCTGTTAGGGTCGCGAATGAAGCAAAAAGAATTGCCAAGAGATTTGGATTAGATGAAGAAGAAGCAGCGATTGCTGGTTATCTCCATGATATTAGTGCCATTATCCCAAATGATGAACGTATTCAAGTAGCAGAAAAAATGCAAATTGAGGTGTTACAAGAAGAAAGAATACTTCCGATGATTATTCATCAGAAAATATCAAGAAGAATTGCAGAAGATATTTTCAAAGTGAACAATGAGGGAATATTAGATGCAATTAGCTGTCATACAACATTAAGGAAAAATGCGACACCTATAGATATGGTGTTATTTGTTGCAGATAAGATTGAATGGGATCAAAACGGGACACCCCCATATATTGTAGAAATAAAAGAAGCATTAGAGCAATCATTAGAACACGCTTGTTTTGCATACATTTCATACTTATGGGAGCGAAGAGAGAATTTAAAAGTTATTCATCCATGGTTGGAGGATGCTTATTTTGATCTAAAAGTGAAACTAGAAGTTGAGTAAACGATGTTACACATACCTTCATCTTTCAAAACGACCATACAAGATGTTCACGGAGAACGAGGGCAGCAATGGATTGAAAATCTGCCAAGTACGATTCAAGGGCTCGAAAGAAAAATGGACAAGAAGTTGTGTTAAAACTCGGTGTACCATATGAGGAATTGGACAACGAAATAGAAGCGCTTCGTTATTTTCAAGGAGAAGGAGTAGTGCCACTACTTGATTCAGATTCTGACTATGAATTTTTATTATTAGAATATATAAAACCTGGTATGTCACTTGCGCATATAGAAAATGAAGAAAAAGCAACGACTATTATAGGACAAACGATGAAAAAACTTTGGAGAACTGAGGAGTGACTTTCGATGTGCAATGTTGAGATAAGAAGACCGCGAATGAAAGACATTGAAGAGCTAAATCAATTTTTTAGTACAACTATTAAAGATACGTTTGCTAGAGAAGGTTTATCGGAACTACTGGATGATATAGAAAATGAAATTGAAAGTAAGAAAGAATATTTGAAATGTGACTTTGATAGCAATGGAAAAAATCGATATTTTTTGATAGCTACAGATACAAATTGCAACAAAGTTATTGGTACAATTGAATATGGACCAGCTAGTGAACTCATTAACAGCTGCACAAATAAAGTATTAAAAGATTTACCTGAGATAGGAACCGTGTTTGTACATCCACATTATCAAAGGCGTGGTATAGGAAAACTACTTTTAAATACAATGTTTCTTACCTTGTTAAGCAGGGGGATTCAAGAATTTTGTTTAGATAGCGGATATACAAATGCACAGAAGGTATGGAAGGGGAAATTTGGAGAACCTGATTATTTAATGAAGGATTATTGGGGTAATGGGTATGATCATATGATTTGGAAAAGATGTATTGATGATATGCCAATAATATTTAGTAAATGAGTAGGGTGTATTTTGAGGTAGTGCTACATCACCATTAATCTGGATTTATATCATTTTAGATGGGAGTATTCATTTTTTCTAGAGGTCCAATTTTTGAGTGTACAAGGTAACAACAATTGGTTGAGTATGTATAAGCGAGCAACTTAAGTGCGAAAAAATATTAACATTTTTAGAGGACACTAGAAAGGGTCTATTAACAGGGAATTTACTAGTGATTATAATTTTGAACAATTAAATTGTGTGAATAAAGAGGGACAAGGAATTTTTGATAATAATTTTCGAGGCTTATCCATGGTTGATACATGAAAAACACTGCAAATGAGGGAGAACCAACTGATTTATTAAGCACAATACCTCCTATTTTCACAAAGAAAGCAGATAAATAAAAGGAGGGATTTCCCTCCTTTTATTCATTAGTAACACTAAATAATACACCTGTAGTAGCTACTTGATTTTTTGAATTTATTGCTTCCACTGCGAAATGATGAAAAATATTTTGATCCTCTTTAAAGTTCCACTTAAATGAAAATTTACCATTCTTACCCTCAGAAATCCCAATTAACTTTCTTTGATTATAAGTTGCTGTTCCTGTCGGAATTAAATAAAATTTAATCCTTTTGGCATTTTTAGCTGTAATACTAACAGTTAGAGTTCCAGCTGTTTTAGGGAGGAATATCCAACCGTTTTTAATACTGTAGGGGAAAGTAGTAACCTTGTCTATTGTAACATTTTCAAGTTCACTGGCGAATGCTTTAGAGAAACAGATGGGATTAGAAAATACAATTGTTGTTAAGAGAAGAAATAATAAATGCTTTGAAAGTTTCAATTAATACCCTCCAGTTCTTGATGTTTAGTTATGATTTCATAGTCTCCTTGAATACATATTCCACATATATTTTTTATCTTTCGTAAAATAAATTTTATTTATCCCGTATTAACGGACAGTAAGACCCCGATTGGTTCAACTAACCATCAGTGGGAGATGAAAAAACTCTCCACTGATGGAAGTTTCACTTTATACAAAGAGGCCTATTTTCCTTGCAAATTCCCTTTTCTAAAGATATCGTTTTTGATTCGACATGATCTTAGTGTGGGGTTTTTTCAATTTGCTGGCGGTATCCCATCGCTATCAAGCTAACAAAACAAAATTCCCCCTAAAATGAAAAAATACGCTATTCTTTCTGTAGAATCATAGGAAAGGATGGCGTTTTTG
>NZ_JBITWA010000019.1:0-68753 GCF_044543425.1 Bacillus sp. NPDC077411
AATAAGAATACTGAATGGTTATTACTATCTAATTCCATTATTATACCAACCTTTATCAATTATAAGACTGATTATAAAAGAAGAAAAAATAAAAACGAGGGAAACCGATGTACAGAATCAGATGATTCGAAGGTTTTCTAGAAAGGATGCATATATATTGTCTTTTCCTAACATCCCTAATATTACTCCCACTATTTCTGTTACGACTGCACAGACGATTCCATTACTTTTAAGCTCCATTGCCCTAGAAGAATTAGCTTTGGCTCACATTATCAATGCTGAGGCAGAGAAAATTCAATTTGTTCTCGGAACATTACCACCAGGAAGAACGACACTTTCTCCTCCGGTGGTTACGATATCCAATCTTCTTGCTATCGACTCGAGCGTGCAAAGAACTCTTCGTGACGTCATCAAGAAGGAAATGCTGCTTGAATTCAAATTTGAAAATGTTCTGGATCTATTAGAGACTATTTCTCCTACTCCTCCTCCATCCACAACAACGATTACCCTGAACGCTAATCCAACTACTATTATTCTAGGAATAGGATTTACCTCAACTCTTACTGGTCAAGTATTGGTGAATGGAAGTCCCCCTTCAGCAGGTACACCGGTCAATTTTTCAGTGAATAATGCTGCTCTTGGTACTATATCTCCTAATCCTGCTTTTACAGACGCATCGGGCAACTTTACTGCCATTTTTACAATCAGTGATGGAACTGGGACAGTAATGATTACCGCTACTGCTTTGGGAGGAAGCAGTGACCCCGTCACTATTACTATATTTTGATAATAGGGTTCTGTTACAAAATTTCACAAGAGATAGACATAGGTCAACAACGTGTATGACTAAATATTATGCAGCCGCTAGTAATTGTTATGATTCATTGTACGTCGAAAAGACGAAGTCTATTTAAAGACTTCGTCTCCGTTTATATAGGGCATGATTCTTCTCAATCAATTGCACGATATAAATAACACCCGTTTTCTTTGACTTTTATTATTCCCTATGCGTTAAAACGATTTCTTCTTCGCTCCATTCTCGTCTGTCCTTGCACTGTTCCAGTATCATTATGTTGCTCTGTTTGTGTTGCACTGTAAGTTGGTGTTTGGTGTTCTTCATAGTTTCGTTCATATGGACGAGTGTCTCTTTGTTTAGAAGATTTTTTACGGAACTTGAGCATTTTAAATTTTAATCTCGGTAAACTTGGAATGCGAATTTTGAATGTAGGTCTCATTCGCTTCTTTTTTTGTTTAAATGTGTTTGTTTTTTCTTGCTTATTGTTATCACGATGCAGCGCGTTTGCAAGCAATCCACCGAGTAAGAAACCTGCCACTAAAATGACTAAATACAATTTTTCTGATGTGAGTAGGTTCATCATTCGCTGAAGAACTGCTAATGATTGAATTTGTTTTACATCCCAAAGCATTGCGCCCCATAATGCGAGTAATCCTAGCGTAATGGCATATGTACGGAATCGGAATAAAAACGGGATTACAGCAATACATGCAGCGATTTTTGCGTTTGCAATTAAAGAATCGACTGTTATGTATTGATTCCAAATTGCCAGCAAGAGTGTGATAAATGCTGCGTATGCTATCCAACTAAATATTCGTGAATGCATTCGTTTTGCATGATAACTCCCAAAACTAGTTAAAAACAATAACCCGCCTATATATAATGATAATTGTAGCGGCATTTGTTTCATTATACCTGTAACTGGGAACAGGACGCTGAGCACCATTAACAGTACATCAAGTTTTTTCACAATTCTCAATCCCTTTCAGTTTTCTAACCTCTATAGCATAATAGTATTTTTCTGTTTTGTATATGTAAAAATAACATACTTAAAAAATATCTTAATCCTACTGATGATAAAAAGTAAATAAAAAAACATAACGATAATTGACAATAGATTACTACTTTTATACAAGGGAATGACAAATCCCGCTTCTTCCAAATAAGCGGGATTCTCATATCAGCGTATGTAAGGCTATATCCTATCTTTTCGATACAAATTGATCACATCTTTTAAAGCTGCGGCTGCCGCTCCTCTTGGATTGGAAGCTCCGCCAATAGAAGTGACTGATCCCATCGTGTCTGTATAAAAAGTAATTCCTTTTTCAGTTCCTGTAACACCTGCTAATGAGTGGTTCAAGTCTACTGCAGATGGTTGTACTTCAAGCCGCACTTTTCCGTCATCGTCTGTAGATGCTCTTGCTAGTAGTTTGATTTGTGTTCCTTGCTTTTTTGCTTTTTGTATATCTTGTTTTGATACGTTTTCTATTCCTTTCATACTCATATCTTCAAGTGTATATTCTGTATGTAATAAACTATTTGATAACAATAATAATTTACATGCGCTATCCATTCCGCTTACATCTAATACAGGATTTGTTTCAGCAATTCCTTTGCTTTGCGCTTGTTGCAATGCTTCTTCATATGAAGTGTTGTCTTCATACATTTTTGTTAAAATATAATTGGTTGTCCCATTTAAAATTCCTTCAATGCGTTTAATTTTGCACCCCGCTAAGCTAAATTGACCGATATCTAATGTAGGTAGTGCAGCAGCTGTTGCACCGCTATAGCGGATGCTTACATTTGCGACTCGAGCTGCTTCGCTTATTTCTTTCCACGATGTTACAAGTGCACCTTTGGAAATAGAGACAATATCCATTCCATTTTCAATCGCTTGCAATATATATTGTTTTCCTGGTTCCCCACTTTCAATATTGGTTGGTGTAGATTCAATTAAAACGTGCCCCTCCATGTTTTCGTTATACACCGAATGCTGTTCTATATATCTATGTAAAGCTGCTGATCCGTCGCCTAATGCAAGTAAAGTATCGGTATAAAGCCCCTCTGGGCGATATAACTTCACATCACGTCCAATAATTCCAGCAAGGAGTAACTCTAAACCATATTCTTTTTGAATACATGACGCTTTCTCGTGAATAAGTTTTACAAATTCTTTTCCAACGTTTCCATAACCGGCAAGTATTAATTTGATTTGCATAAGATCCTCCGCTAACTTTTGAATGTTTATTTTTTGACAGGTAAATATAAAACAAGTTGCGGTCCAATTGGTCCTATTCGGCGTTGTCCTCTGTCTTCAAATCCGACTGTTATGTATAATTTTTGTGCAGGAATATTTCTTTCATTGACGGCTAATACAATTTCTTCTATGTTTAGAAAGTATACATCTACATAATTTGGTAGCAAATGCAATGCTCGCTTTGCATATCCTCTTCCTTGTTCAGTGTAATTGATTGAAAATGAAGTAAGTAACAAAGAGTTTTCTTTGTTTGTATATTCTTGCACACGACTTCCTGATTGCAACGCAAAAATACCAACTGGCTTGTCATCAGCTAAAATAACAATAGGATTTCGAGTTGGATCCTGCTGTACTTTGTCTAAAAGTTCCATTGGATGAGCTGTGAATTGTACTTGTTCTTCTGGTAAAGTAAAGGTTTGTAACGCTTCTTTATATTCCTCTGTATATGGAACAAGTTGAATAGATTGATTCATTTTCATTACTTTTAATCCCCCAGTTCTAAAAACATATGTTTCCTTCCATACAAAATCATACAATATTTTTGGGAATAAATGAAATTTTCAGTCTTAAAAACGATAAAACAATCCCCGTGCTACATAACACGGGGATTGTTTTATCGTTTTAATTGTTGATTCGATTGGTCAACTTGTTCTTGTTTTAATTCATTTTGTTCGCCTTTTTGTAATTGTTGATCGTTTTCTTTAACTGGATTGTTCTGTTTTGTTTCTAATAAATCATTTGGAACTTGCGGCATCGCACGCCCTACAATTGCCGCAAGTTCATCGAGAATTCCTTCACCAGCTTTTCCTTCTTGAATACGTTTTCCAATTTCTTTTAAGCGCTCGTACGTATCTAAATCGGCCACAACAACTGCGTTTGAACCTTGTGGATCATGTTTTAAGCTCTCTGCAACGGAGTATTTTATTGTTTCTACTCTTGTACGATCTAACTTAGCACCTACATCAATGCCGACAATGGAATACTTACCAAGAACAACAGCCGTTGCATCTCTTACACCAGGTATACTTGAAGCAATGCTTGCAAGATGATCAGCCTTTGTTTCATCTGATTTGCGAGTATTTTCTTTATTTGTTACGTTTCTTGTTTTATATTGATTTATATTTGAAGTTGGTTTTGGGTTAGCTGCATTATCATTCTTTTTTGTACTGCAACTTGCTAATAGAAGTAAACAGATACAAAAATATAAGGTTTTCCTCAAAGGTGTCACTCCTATTCATTAATCAAAAATTTGTTCTACACTTTGCAATTTTTTCACTTTTTCTTCAGTACCACTATCGGCATTAATAAAGATTTGATAGGTGTCTTTCCCAAGTGTTCCTAAAAATTCATAACATAGTACCTCTTTATGCAAGTCATTTACAACGATTGCCTGACGCTCTTCCATAACTTTTAAATTAGGATTAATTTTCTTCCGCGCATCCGGAACCGATAGTGTTGGTTTTGGAATTTTTATATCTTTCCGAGCTGCTAAATAGTCTTTAGAAGAGAAGCCAACAATCGAACCGTCATCAAGCGCTATTTTCATTTGAATGGATTCTGGATATATACGCACGTTGTCCCGATTCGTTACGAATGTGAAAACACCGATAGAGTCGTATTGTGAACTTTCATATAACTCCATATCTTTGAATTTATTTTGTTTTAAAAAGGAAAGTCCCTTTTCTCCTGCTTCATTTAAGCTAATCTTTTGTTCTTTGACTTCACGGCTGTTCATCACCCAAATTGGATAGCCACCTTGTTCAGTAATGTCCATATTCGTTTCACTATTCGTCTTAGGATCTTTTACTGTAATGCTATAAAATTTTTCTTTTGCTCCCTTGCTGCTTTTTTCAGCAGAAATCGTTTCAGATCCCTTTAAGCTAAGGAAAGATTTTGCGATATTTATCGCTTGGTCTTTTGAAATTTTTGGACCAGATATGTGCGTCTCACCTTTTTTTTCTGTTTGCAAACTTGTAAACGTTGGTCCAAAACGCTTTTCTGAATAAGCGTTACTGTTTTTTTCTACTGTTTTAAACCCGTCTATAATCGTGTTATCGGCTGGGTTTTTATTAGAAGCAAGCGCTAGTTCAACATCCATCCAACGTAAATTATTTTTTAGAGCAAGATGCTGTACTTTACGCAGTTCATCTTGAATATTTGCAGCATTATTATATAGTTGCTGGAGTGTATTATATTCTTGGTCATTCAATGGTGCTTTATCTAAATCACGTATAGCTGTACGGTAACTAAATTCTCCGATATTTGATAGAAATTCTTCTGTTTTATTAAACGGGAGTAACGTAAGTGGTAATTGACCAATATCAGAATGTGCCTGAGATGTGATGCGCCACACTTCGGCTAATGCAGGTGATAATGATGTTCGTGAATTCATTGCTAATGTTGTCCCAATTTTGTCATGTAATAAATCAACTTGATAGGCTAAATCATGGAAAGCACGCTGGTAGTTATTTTCAGCGTGAATTAATACCGCATTTTTTTCTTGGTGCTCTTTATATCCCCAATATCCTGTGCCTACAACTCCGATTGTTAATAAAACAATAATTAAACCTCTAAACATATCTCATCCACCTCCTAACTAGTTACAAAAAATGTGTCTTCCAATTTTCTTAATTTGCGGGCGACCCCAAATCCACTTACTTGTTGCAGTATTTGGATTAAAATAATAAATTGCTCCTCCAGAAGGATCCCATCCGTTAATTGCATCAAGCACGGCTTTTTTTGCTGTTTCATTTGGTGTTAAATTAATTTGGCCGTCTGTAACAGCAGTAAAGGCGCGCGGCTCATAAATAACTCCTGCGACTGTGTTTGGAAAAGATGGACTGCTAACGCGATTTAAAATAACAGCTGCGACGGCAACTTGTCCGATATAAGGTTCACCGCGCGATTCTCCGTATACAGCATTTGCCAAGATTTTAATGTCATTTTGCGAGTATCCATTCGGAACATTTGTGCCTTTGTTTTGTGCCGGTTTATTATTTTGTGCTGGTTTATTCTTTTGGTTGTTCGCTGTGTTACTTGATTGTTTTTCGTATTTTGTAGCTTTAACGAGCTTTTGTTTTGTCGCTGTACCAACAAGTCCGTCAACCTTTAATCCGAATTTTTGCTGAAAATTCCGAAGTGCCCAATATGTACCCCACCCAAAGACACCATCTACTTTCCCATTGTAAAATCCAATGTACTTGAGTCTTGATTGTAGTTCGATTACATCTTCTCCAGAAGCTCCCTTTTGGATGACTTGATTGGAAAAAGCCCCTACCTGCTTCTCATGAACACTACTTACCAACAAAGTAATCGCCACCGTAATGAGTAGAAGCGGTACTTTGAAGAAAGCTTTACACTGCATAGTTCAACCTCCTTGAATTTGACGATGATTTCAAGGTTATTTTTTGTAAATAATGCGATTTTATGTAATGAAGACCAAAAAAAGCACATTCATATGAATATGCCTAAATGTAAATACTATAAAAAATGCTATAAAGGAGCTTAATATGACTCGTTTATTTATATGCATCGGCCTTGCTACAATTGTTTTATTTATTTATAAACCTTTTCCTGCTGTTCATGCGCAGCCTCCATATGCGAAATGGGGAAAGATTGCGGTGCAAAAGACGAAAGAAAAATACCCGCAAGCTGATATTATCGATTATCTTCATATTGGAAGAAGACCAAAAACAGTAAATATATCAGTTGAAAAATTTAAGTTGTGGTTGCGGGAGAAAAACGGAAAAGAATTTGGAGTATTTGTTGATGTAGAATTTGACACAAAAACAGAAAAATTTATTAGCATTTCTTTCAAAGAAACTCCAAGATAAGAAAAGCGACATGCCATGCCAAAAGAAGAAGCTATTTTCATGGTAAGTATTATATAAGGTGAACTCTATTCCATTAAAGGAGTTTATATTTTGGTAGTACGTAAGTATGGAAATCATGGCTTTAAAATCGTATGTAAGCATCGCAACAAATTCAGTGAGCGGTTTTGTTGCATTACAATATGTTTGGACAAACAAAGTCTGTTTTTCAGTGCATTTCTTGTAAATATTTCACAAACAGTTTGAGTGGTACTAAACCTCGTTTAGGCATTTGACTGCTAATGACTGCGGTGAGTTCTAATTGAGGTACAATTAAAATATACTGTCCGCCGTATCCCATTGCAAAATATGTATGATATGGCACGTTGCATGTCTCTCTATCTAAGATCCACCAGTGATATCCGTATGCTCCAACACGTTCATACGTTGTAAATCTCTTTTGATGCGATTGTTCAATCCAGTTTGAAGACACGAGTTGCTGTCCGTTCCAATAGCCGTTTTGTAGACATAATTGACCAATTTTCAACATATCTTTTGGTTTCATTTTCATACCAAAACCGCCAACAAAAATTCCTTGTGGATCTTGTTGCCATTGATAGCTCGTAATGTGTAACGGTTCAAATAAATATTTATCAACAAACGCTGCTGTTGTCATTCCTGTCACAAGTTGCAAAATGTAACTTAATACATGTGAAGAACCAGAATTATAGTTCATTTTTGTACCCGGTTGCTTGGTGATCGGTTTATTAAGAATATAGTCAATCCAGTTTTGTGACTCTACGAAATCATTTGGGAAAATAACACCGTCACCAAACTCTTTCCAGTCTTCTCCCGTTGTCATCGTTAATAAATGATACATCGTTAGTAGCTGTTTTTCTTTTGGCATATTTGGAATCCACTCTACAATAGGTGTATGAATACTATGGATATACCCTTTTTCAAGTGCAATGCCAATTAGAATAGAGATAATACTTTTCGTTATCGAATTAATTTTATATACGTTTTGTGCACATTTCTCTGTTTTATAATATTCTATAACGATTTCTCCTTTTTGATAGACGAGGAAAGCATTTACTTTTTTCTTTTTAAATGTATGTTCCAATTCTGATAAGTTCAATATACACCCCTCCATTACTACTTAGCACTAATTTGACTTATTATAACGAAATTTGAAATGAGAAACAAAAAAGAGTAGATTTTTTCTACTCTTTTTATATGTATTCATATGAACGTTATGTTTAAGGGAGCGGCGGATTATCCCATTCTTCGCGTTTCCAAGGTGCTTGGCGAGGGTCGCTATGTTCGTTTGAATAGAGAAGATAAGCTGGATCACCGTAATAAAACGTATCAGGAGCAGCTACATATTTTGTTACACCATCAATTGGATCATTGCTATAGAGAATCCATGGTTGATTCGTTTGATCCCCTTCATCAAGACGTCCATTATTTTTTGTAATGTCTCCATTATAACGAATTTGGACTCCATCTTCTTTATCCCATTTCATCGCATGAGCTCCTCCATCAACACCAATTAAGGGATGCCCATCATCTTTTGAAACTTCTGCCCATGGCTTTATTTTATAACCATTGTGACTCGATATAAGCAAATGTGTTGGAACGCCATTTTTCAAGTAAACAAAATACTTTTCCCAATCGTGTTCATGGTTGTTAATCCAATCATTATCGGCATAATAAAGCCAATACTCATATATTTCATATTCTCCTTTTTTAGCGATATGAAAATAGACAGCTGGTTGTTGATTATTTGGACCACGATTTGTTAATCCTGTTGATCCTATTCCTGTTACGGCATTTCCAATTTTGAAACGAATTTCATTTTCTTTATTATGTTCAATATCGTTATCATAAGACTGGAAACGAAAAGCGTGAGGGAAATTTTTTTCCCCTGTATCCATCCAATCTGTTCCATCAAATTGAAGTGTTGCTAAATAAGCAGATGGATTGGGAGCCGCTTCAACATTTGATGAAAGGATTCCAAAAGATCCTCCTATTGCAGAAAATGTTATGAATGTCTTTTTAAAGAAATTTTGCTTACTAAACATAATCTTTTCACCTACTTTATTTCGTATAACAATACTATAATACATAATTTCAATTTAAAAATATGCAAATAAGCATAAAAGCTTTTTTCATAAAGAAAACTTTTATGCTTATTGTTTAATCGTTTATAGTTTTGTCCGAATAGCCCAAAGTTCTGGGAAAAATGATTGATCAAGTACACGTTTTAAATACGAAACGCCTGAAGATCCGCCAGTGCCCATCTTATTCCCAATAATACGTTCTACCGTTTTCATATGACGGAATCGCCACTGCTGCAGCCAATCTTCAATATCGATTAGCTTTTCAGCTAATTGATATAAATCCCAGTATTTCTTCACATCTGAGTACACTTCTAACCATGCTGCTTCTACTGTTGCATCCGCCTCATATGGTTGTGTAATATCCCTTTGAAGAACGCTTTTATTAATTGGAAAGCCTTCTTTTGCAAGTGATTGAATCGCAACGTCATATAGGCTCGGTGCATGAAGTGCCTTATGTAGACGAGCGTGCAACTCTGCATCTTTTTCATAGATTTTAAGAACATGTGGTGTTTTATAACCGAGTGCAAATTCAATCATGCGATATTGATAAGATTGAAATCCAGATGCTTGACCAAGTGAATCACGGAATTCAATATATTCAGACGGTGTGAGCGTAGCAAGAATATCCCACGACTGAATAATTTGCGATTGAATTTTTGAAACACGTGCAAGCATTTTAAAAGCAGGAGCAAGATTATCATTTTTAATGGATTCAATAGCTGCTTCTAATTCATGCAAAATTAATTTCATCCAAAGTTCACTTGCTTGGTGAATCACGATGAATAACATTTCATCATGATGATTAGACAGCCGCTTTTGACTCGATAGTAAACTATCAAGTTGTAAATATTCCCCGTATGTCATGTTATTACGAAAATCTGTATGAATCCCCTTCTCCATAATCACTTTTTCATTTTCATTCATGCGTGAACATCCTCTCTATGCAGTATATACTTATTTTTATAATGGTTTTAGTACGGCACGCACTGGACTACCGTCTGCATCTGTTAGTGAAAGCGGCAGGGCAATAAGTTCGTAGTCTCCGTCTTGTACATTTTCTAACACAACATTCTCTAAAATATGAATACCGCGTTTAAATAACTCATGATGTGCTGCTAGTTCTTTATCATCAAGTGGGTCCACAGACGGAACATCAACACCAATTAAACATATTCCCTTTTCATAAAGAAAAGGTGCAAGATCCGCACGTAAATATGGAATCGTTTCAGGAAATACATGTGGATTTATTTTTGATGAGGTCCGCAATAATAATCTACTAACCCCCTCTAAATCATGGGCTTTAAGTTCTTTTGCTCCGATGCTTTCGTGACCTGTTACATCTATAATTCGAGCAGGGCCAATGTAGACGTTAATGTCTAAATCACTTACTTTTTTACCGTCGCTATCGAAGTGAAACGGAGCATCAATATGTGTGCCGGTGTGAATACTCATCGAAACTTTACCAACATTAACAGAGCCGCTTTGCTCTTTTGTCCATGAAACTTCATAGGAAAAAGGTGTATCACCAGGCCAAGTGGCAATATCATTGTTTAGAGGTTGAGAAATATCAATCCACTTGTTTTCTTTCATCTTTACGCCACAACCTCTCGTTTATTTTCAAATTGTTTATACTCCTCTTCCACCATAATTTTCTTTAAAATTCGGACAGCATTCCACACTTCTTCATACGTATTGTATAAAGCAACAGGAGCTAAACGAATTCCATTTGGTGCGCGGAAATCAGGAATAACTCCATTTGCCTTTAATGCTTTGCAAATACGTGCTGCTTCTTTATGTTCCAAATAAATATGTCCGCCTCGTTTTTCATCTTCTAATGGATTACCAAGTATAAAGTCCATATCTTTTAATTCATAATTTATGAGGTTTATCATATAACGTGTAATATGCAAAGACTTTTGTCGTAGTCGATCAATGCCCGCTTCTTTAAATATCTCTAAAGAACCAATCAGTGGTGCAACGCTTAATACGTGCGGTGTTCCAATCTGATAGGCGCCGGCATGTTCAGCTGGTGTAAGTTCGTGCTCCATATCAAACTGTTTATCTTTTCGAGAGCCAAACCAACCTGCTAATCCTGGTAGACGATTGAAATGCTTTTTATTTACGTACAAGCCGCCAACACCGCCTGGACCAGCATTTAAATATTTATAATTACACCAAACTGCAAAATCGACGTCCCATTCTTCGAAATGGTGCGGAATGGAACCGATTGAATGGCAAAGATCAAAGCCAATATGGATCCCGCGTTTATGTGCTTCTTCTGTAAGAAGTTTCATATTTAAAATTTGTCCGCTTCGATATAACACGGCTGGAAGTACTATGAGTGCAATATCTTCCGTCATCGCTGCAATGATATCTTCTTCATTTAACGTTCTTCCATCCCTGCTTTTCACTTGAACGAGATGCTGTGCAGGGTCCAATCCTTTTAAACGAATTTGGCTTTGCAAAGCATAAATATCAGATGGAAATGTTAATTCATCAGCAAGGATTTTTGTTTTTCCTTCTTTCGGTTCGTAGAACGTAGCAACAACTTGATGTAAATTTGTCGTCGTAGAACCAGTTACAATTACTTCTTCGGGCGTGGCGCCAATAAGGGGAGCACTTAATTCTCCTAATTGTTCAGATAAGAAATACCAAGGATGCTCTCCTTCTGTCCAGCCATCAATGCCAGATTGTTTCCATGAATCTAGCAATGTTAATAAAGACTTCTCAGCTCGTTTTGATAAAAGTCCAAGCGAATTTCCATCTAAATAAATGGTTCCGTCTTTTTTATAGAATTCATGTTGAAACGATGCAAGTTCATCATAACGATCACATTGACAAGCATACTCATAAGATGGTTCAAATGGTTTTGCGTACATTCTGTCACCTTCCTTTGAATTTTCTCTTAATTCTAATTAGTTAAAATATATCACCAAAACTGACATAACGTCAATGACATAATGTCAGTTGACAGTATATTACTATTTCCCCTACAATAAAGTTAATTTTTCTGATATTTCAGTATAAAGGTGTGGTACATATGACTAAAGATACTTTTTCGGCAAGACAACGCCGTTCGCTAGAAACAAAAAAGAAATTATTATCAGCTGGTCGTGAAGTATTTATAGAACAAGGATTTCAAAAAACAACAATTTCCCAAATTATAAAAAAAGCAGAAACAGGATATGGAACAGCTTACGTATACTTTAAAAATAAGGATGATTTGCTCATTGTTTTAATGGACGATGTGATGAACCAGTTTTATACAATTGCAGAACGTGTCTTTCATCCGGTAACAAAGCAAGCAGCTCACAGTATGATTCAAAAGCAAGTTCATGCATTTTTACAAATGGCAGAAACAGAAAGACAACTATTACAAGTTGTTGAAGAAGCAATCGGTACTTCTAAAGAAGTTCGAAACAAATGGGATGCTATTCGAGAACGATTTATTGAACGAATTGTTCAAGATATTACATATTCACAAAGAAGCGGTTTAGCACGTAAAGATTTAAATTGTTTTTTAGCAGCAAGAAGTTGGTTCTTTGCGAATGAAATGTTTTTATGGGAAATTGTACGAAATGAACGAGACTTTTCTCTCGAAGACATTGTACATACATTAACGGAAATGTATATGGGAGGGCTTTATTCTTAAAATGTACCGTATAAAACAGGCCTTTTAAAGTGTATATTCTATACCGTACACTTTCATTTCTCGTATTTCTAGGTTATCTATTGGAAATAGCATTTCCCTTTTATTTCCCTGGTAAGCGCATATTCTGACAGATAAAAGGGAATTTCCCTATAAATCTACTTTTTTATATAAGAATATAAATACGTCTATGAAATAATCTATTGAATCTCCCTTCCTTCTTTCGATATGATGAAATCAAACTGAAATTCAATAGAAAGTGAGAAACAAATGACAGAAAAAATTGCGATTATCACAGGTTCATCAAGCGGATTTGGGCTTCTTACATCATTAGAGTTTGCTAAAAAAGGCTATCTTGTCATCGCTACGATGCGGAATGTTAAAAAACAAACAAAATTGCTTGAACAGGCAGCATTGTTACATGTAGAGCGTAATATAAAAGTCCAACAGCTTGATGTAACTTCCCAAAAGTCTATTGAGAATTTTACATCTTTTCTAAACAATCTCAGGCGAATAGATATACTTATTAATAATGCCGGCTACGCAAATGGTGGTTTTGTAGAGGAAATTCCACTGGAAGAGTATCGTAAACAATTTGAAACAAACGTATTTGGAGCCATCGCGGTAACACAAGCTATTCTTCCAATAATGAGAAAACAAAAACATGGAAAAATCATTAATGTTAGTAGCATCAGCGGAAAAATTGGATTCCCCGGCCTCTCCCCTTACGTTGCATCTAAATATGCCCTTGAAGGCTGGAGTGAGTCCCTTCGTCTAGAAGTTAAACCATTCGGAATCGATGTTTCATTAATTGAGCCAGGATCATATAACACAAACATATGGGAAATCGGACAAAAACTTGCGGAAACCTCTTCCGAATCTCAGTCACCTTATAAAGATTACATGAAAAAAATTGAACAACATATTCAAAACGGGAATGAGAGTTTTGGAGACCCGCAAGATGTTGCCGAGAAAATAGTAAGTATTGTACAATCACAGCATCCAACTTTACGTTATCCAATTGGAAAAGGTGTAAAATTAATGATGCTCATAAAGAACATACTACCGTGGAAATGGTGGGAATTTCTTGTTTTAAGGCGTTTTAAATAGTGTGAAAAAAAATAAGAGAACTGACTCGAAAATGGACTACTGTCAGCTCCTACTGGTACACTCGGAATGCCGAACATTTTCGAATCGCCGATATTATAAGATGGAGTTGATTCAAAAGACTAACGGGTTCAGTTTTGAAGTACAAAATTATACTTAGAAGATAAATTCACAATAAAATTAGAAACCGAATTGACCTGCAAAATCACATTATAATTAGCATATGAAAACGCCCAGAGTTGAAAAAAACTCTGAGCGTCTTTTATTGTCTTATTCAATTAAAGTCCCCTTGAGCGTTAACTCTACTTGGAGCAACACACTTTATAAGTGTAATGGTTTATAAGCCAATGCTTTGTCTATAATTTCTCTGGCGGTTAATTCTTCATCACTCCAGAAAATATAATCACTTATTTTAGGGTCAACAACAGACGATGTAAGCATGTCCAACCAAATTGTCAGCTCCCATTCTTCTCCTTCCCCATCCATAAGTTTTTGAACCAAGGTAACTAACTCGTCTTTACTTAACTCACCTAACTTTATAGTTTTATGGTTAATAGCTCTTTTTACAATGTATTCTGCACCGTAGTCAGCAAAAAATAATTCTTTTGCATTTGGATAGGGAACACTATTTTCAAATACAGTAAGTTTATGTTCAAAATCTTTCCCCAAATCTTGTAGCTCTTGAATTTCTAAAACTAATTTTAATAGTTTCTTTTCGTCCAATTCCTTACTCCCTTTGTTCAAGATAACCGTCTCATTAATTTAAGTACATTTCTTCACAATTTCTATATTCATTTTAACATAAAATTACAATTATCCTTTTGATTTATCAAAATTAACATAGTATTTAACGCGTTGACAATAGCTATTGTCAACATGTTATTTGAGGTTTTATTCCTTATGCTATATTATCCGTAAAAACTCTATTATTTGTTCAATTCTCTTTTCCACACTTGCTAATTCCCTTCTTCCAATACATTTTTAACCCTTACTAACAGTACAAATTAACTTCTCTAACACTTCCGCTACACCATCTTCATCATTGGATTTCGTAACGACATATGCCACTTCTTTTAATTCTTGTATTGCATTTTCCATAGCGACCGGAAAGCCGCACGCATGAAAAAGATCTAAATCGTTCCAATCATCACCAAATGCCATTATGTTGTTCATAGGTATTTGACTTTGAATGCAAAGATCCATTACGGCTTGTTTCTTAGAAACGCCTTTGGCCATAATTTGAATTAAAGTTCCCGAATCGGTACATACAGTGTTTACTTTATGTTCAAATTTCTTTTGTAATTTCTCGTAATACGGATATTGTGTGATTAATAATTTTGAAGCCTTAATTTCTTTCAATTCATCTAACGAAACTACAATTGGATTTACAATTGCATTCATAGCTTTACTATAATCTAGCGTCTTGTTGCTATACCATGTATCTTCAGATTCAATAGAAAGACAAGCATCTGAATGATGAGTAATTACATATTCAACAATTTCATCTGTAATAGCTGATTCAACTGGATAATGTTGTCTGTACTCTGATGTATTATCGATGATTAAGGCGCCGTTATAATACACAATCGCTGCCATATCTTGAAGTTCCTGAGGAAGAAAGGCTTTTACTGAACGCGGGGGTCTTGCTGTCGCAAAAATAACAGTTATTCCTTTTTTATAACATGCGAGGATAGCTTGTAAATTTCTTTTCGATACTTCTTTTTGTGAGTTTAATAACGTACCATCTAAGTCTAAAACAATTCCTTTAACGTTTGATATAAGATCCATGTGAACATCTCCTTGTGTGAAAATATCTTTTTCATATTCTATATATGGTTTGGAAATCCTCTTTATTTAAACTTAACAATAAAAACAAACAAAATACTTGACAAAAATTTTTATTTATGTTATGATTATTATTTATTTGTTGATTAGAGTCGTGAAGCGTGGTAAATTATCCTATGTAGCAGTTAACTACTATACAAACACATTTACTAAGGAGGCTTAATCAATGAAGGTTTCAAATGGAGTTGCAACACTTGAATTAAACATACAAGGTTTCGCCTTACATCCTACACTTATCTGGGATGATGAAGAAGCTGTTTTGATTGATTCTGGTATGCCTGGTCAGTTAGAACAAATACGTACTGCGATGAATGATCTAGGAGTTCCTTTTGAAAAATTAAAGGCAGTCATTGTATCACATCAAGATATAGACCATATCGGAAGTCTTCCAGAACTACTACAAGCAGCCACTAATCAAATCAATGTGTATGCACACGAGCTTGATAAACCATATATCGAGGGGAAATTCCCACTTATAAAAACAGACCCTGAACGTATGAACAAAGAAGAATGGGCATCTCTTCCGAAAGAAATGCAATTGTTATATACGAACCCTCCTAAATGTAATGTAAATCAGATTTTAGAAAACGGACAAGAACTTCCGTATTGCGGAGGTATTCAAGTGATTCATACACCGGGACATACTCCTGGACATGTTAGCCTGTATGTAAAGAAAAGCAAAACCCTTGTTGCCGGTGATGCGATGATATGTGTAGATGGTTCTTTACAAGGACCTGTTCAGAGAACAACGTTAGACATGAATACAGCCCTTGCTTCTTTAGAGAAATATTTAGATTTTGATATTGAATCAGTCATTTGTTATCACGGAGGCGTATATAAGGATAACGCGAAAGAACAAATTCAAAATCTTGTAGAGCGAGTTAAGTTATAAAATCCAATACTTAGGTATAAAATGTATGATTATTATACTTAAGAAGTAGTAAAATAAATGTTTTAGTTACAATATCTTCAAAGAAAAAGCCTCTTTAAAGTTCAACTAAAGAGGCTTTTTCTTTCTCCTACAAGGGGGCATTTCTTTAAAGTCCAGGTTTATTGAGGAGCTTTTGCTTGAAGCAGCTTCAACCCCATACCGATAAAAATTATCCCTGTTATTTTATTTAGCACCATTCCCACTTTTTCATTTCCTCTTAGTTTTTTTGTAACATGGGAAGAAAAATAAGCAATAAATAGGCACCAAAATAATCCAGTAATTGTAAATGTAAGTCCTAAAATGATAAAGGATACAGGACTAGAAACTTTTGTATCTATGAATTGCGGGAGAAATGCAATGAAAAATAAAGCAACCTTTGGATTCGTAATACTTGTTAAAAGTCCTTGTACATATATTTTTCTAAGGTTCAGTTTGTTAGGTGCACTAGCTTGAAAATTGACATTTGTTTTATCAATCATCATTCTAATTCCTAAATAGACTAAATAGATCACACCAATAATTTTAATCGTATTAAATAGAATAATAGATTTTGTAAGTATGATTGATAAGCCAAAAGCAACTAATAATGTATGAACGAGGGAACCAGTAATAATACCAAAAACAGAATAAACACCAGCTTTTCTACCTTGTGAAATACTTCTCCCTACTATATACATTGTGTCTGCACCAGGTATTAAATTTAAAAGAATTCCCGTGACTAAAAACACCTCATAATTTATGATTCCATACATTTTGACACCCCTTTTTTATTTTTGCGGCGCCCTTATTCATAATATAACAAATTGTATGAAAACAACAGGTTTTACATTTCATTTTATTTCTTCCGTATCGAATTAATGATTGGACATCTGTTTCATCCATTTTCTCCAGAGCTAAAATCATATCTTTATATGAGCGTTCTGACTCAATTTTTCTTATAAGGGTCAATCTGTTTTCTTAAGTTGATGGCAATGTATGATGAGACCTAGTAGATATTACCACTATCTAAAAAAATGTTTTATTGCTTCAAGTTGTATTTTATGACTACATTCGTCACAGCAATATTTCCCTTTCGGATTTTTTTTGAATTGCTTATATTTTTTAGTTCCTTCATATACCCGAAATACATTTTTACAACAAAAACAAATAACCTCATAAAATATCATGTACTTCCCCCTCCTTAGGGTGATACGTTACTTTTGAGTTGCCCGCTCAAAGATCGTGATAAGTTCTTTAGTGTAATCTTTAACATTAAGATCCGGATTTCTCATTAGTTCCAGGCTAAACCCGTCGATAGCATGCCTGATTGTTAACGCCATTACCCTTGAGGACATTGCGAAAAACTCTCGAAATACTCCTTCTTGCATACCTAAACGTAGAATATTTTCAATGGGAAGAAAAATAGTATCATCATGTTTCGCTGCAAACCGAAGTTTTCCTTCATCTGTTCTTTCATTCGAAACAATTTCTATAACAGCGAATACATGCTTTCGATTTTCATCTATAAATTTCAGATTGGATTCAATATACGTTTGAAGCATTCCTTTTGGGGACGTTTGAGCTTCGATTTGCGGCCAAATAAAGGACTGGCAAGCTATATAGTAATCAATTACAACTTGCTCGAGAAGTTCTTCTTTGTTTGTAAAGTAATAAGAAATAACCCCCTTACTTATTTTTGCTCGTTTAGCAATTTGTCCCAAAGAAGCTTGTGCATAACCAACTTCAGTGATTGTCTCAATCACACATTCCACAATTTGAGCTCTACGGGCTTTTCCGATAAATGACATTTCTTTTTGCTCGTTTGTTTTATTTTTTATACTCATGGTTATATTTTAGCACAACTGTCCAAAAAAATACAATAAATACCATTTAGATAAGTTATTTCAGTTCATCTTTTTTATAAACGGGACGACTTTCTTACAAACGGTTCATCTTTGTTTCAAACCGGCAATTTAAGCATTTAAGTATTCAAAAAGATCCCCATAATGAAGACACCATCAAACATATAAAAGATAACTTTACGATAACCAAAATGGTTTTAGACAGTTGTTCTTTCTCAGTTAACACAACTTATGATAAACTAATATTATCAGAATTTTCAAAACAACAGAACGTTCATTATTCTGTTAAAGGGCCAGTTTAATTGAACAATGAATTGGCATGACACCTTAATTAGTGAGCTATCTACAACACGCCGCATATGAATTTTGACCAAAGGGATTATCTATTAAAGGGATTAAATTGGAGGGAATAGAAAATGGATGTAAAGACACTTTTGTTACAACAATGGGCAAGCTGCTTAGATGAAGAAGACTGGTTTCCACCACTTGAAAAAGTGCTAGAGGATATTACTTTTGAACAGGCAATTTGGAAACCAGTTGAGGGGAAAATGAATTCCATTTGGGAATTAGTTTGTCATTTACTTTTCTATAAAAAGAGACTTCTGATGCGATTTCTTGGTGAAACAGCGAATGAACCCCAGGCAGAAGATAATGAATCTACATTTCGATTACCAACTGAGACGTTTCAAAATTGGAAGAAAACAAAACAAGAATACTTTTATGTTCATCGTGAACTTGAAAAAATACTAGCAAAATCAGAATATGAAGATTTGTATAGACACATCCCTGGAGAAAGATCATTAGTGCTTGAACTGAAGAGTTTAGCATTGCACGACGCATATCATATTGGGCAAATTGTATTCCTAAGTAAAATGCAAGGAGCTTGGGCAGGGAAACGCAGCTTTTAAAAAGCTTCATTAGCTTTACAGTTATTCCATTATAGGGGGCTTTAATGGAATAAGAACGGGAACGTCCAAATCGGACGTTCCCGTTCTTATACCTGAAAAACAACAATACTACTTAACAAAGCCTATTGATTTTGAAAAAACAGTGAGTTTACAGCTCACTGTTTTTTCTATTCTTGTTGTTTCTTTAATATTTATAACTTTACACCGTTAGGATCAATATAGCTTTAAATTTAGTTTTTATAAAAAGTTTGATCATTTTCTAGATGTTTTACGCAATAATCATACTTATTAAAAAAGAACTGTATAAACAACTCTCAATCCGAACCAAATGTCGATTTTTTAAGAAAAAATGGATTACTCTTCTCTTGCCTATTTTTGATGAATAGCATCTTCTGAATACCAATAAAAAGCATAATCAGTCATAACGGAAGAAGCATCCAACTGATGCAACATAGCTGAAATATTCCCTCTATGATAGGTTCCATGATTCACAACGTGTAAGACCATTTCAGATAGACTTGTTTCTCTTACTCTTGCATATGGATTATCCAGCATAATTCTCTTTTCTATATCTTCCTGTCTGTTCAAAAAGGAAATAAAACGAGTTGTTAAAGTGTGAAATTCTGTTTCTAAATCTTCGATGGATAGTTTCTCAATCTTTTCTTGAAGTTGAAGTGATAATTGCATCGCCTCATTCATACTATGACCTTCAAGGATATTAAGCCATAGATATTCTGACAAATAGATATGAGACAAAACCTTTGAGATAGAGGAAAAGACACTTTTTATTTCTTCTTGATATTTCTCAGGAGAAAGTGTCTTAAGATGATTAAAAATCCGTTGATTTGCCCATACATGATAGTTATATAGACTTTCTACATGATTAGCTATACAATCGCCCCCTTATCGTCACTTTTCTCAATATTCTTTATCTGAATAAATTATTCCTCTTTTCAAAACGATACGAATTTCTTATTAACAGTAAATCCTTGTTTCAAACCGACAATATTCATACATATCCTATTGAAACCAACGATAAAACTTCCATATAAACAGCAGGAAAATCATGTATCCAAAAATGGAATAAGAATGATGCCATGATTCGTTATGAGTGAACCATCCTAGCTGTTCCGCAAATCGTTCAGAAATACTCATACAAAGTCCAATCAAAATGATAAATATGATTTTTGAAAATGTAGGTAACATCTTCATAATCCACACAAAAAGAGCAGTGGAAATAGGTAATATGAATAACGTAAATGCGATATTAATTGTAAATATATGCGGGAATGGCCTCACTGGAAAGGCGTACATTTGTTTACTGACAAACAATAAGTCTAAATATGTTCCGATTAAACAAGAAAGAAGGATCGTGGCTACAATAGCTTTATAGTTATTCTTCCTCTGCTTCTTCTCGGAGCAAGACATTTTTTTTGACCAAGATGGCAAGCTCAATTTTTTCAAGCGTTTTGCAGTATTCGTTATAAATCTCTCCATCTATACTTTCTCCCTTATCAATCAAATAATCCATTATGCGCCAGTCTTCAAACCAATCATTATTTTCCGCTTCTTCATGATTACGATCTTTCCATGCATATATTAACCGCGGGCTATATAAGCGGCTCGCACCTTTTCTTAATTGGCAATTTTTTATTCGGCGTTCATAAAATGCACGGGAAAATGATTCGTTTACATCATAAAACAAATGCGGCCAGTAGTCTTTTCGTGAACCAGTATGTGGATGATCATGAGCCCAGTTTATTACTCTTCGTAAGATGTTCTCGCGGCGAAATAATAGTGAGTATAATCGTTTTCCGAGTAGAATTCGTTCATGGAGGGAAGTAAAATGTTTCATCGTATCACCAAATAGCAATGTTTTTTGTTTAGTCTCATCTTTATAAAATGGAAAGAGGATATGATTAAAGCGGAAAAAATCGTAAAGTTTGAATGTAATACTATTCAGTACAGTCTTTTTAAAATGTTCATTTTGAATAACCCTTTTTTCTAAATAGCTTTGTTCATTAATAACGGTGGCAATGGCTAATGTATAGCTGTCACCTGTGCTCCAAAAATAGTTCCATATCGTTTCCATAAACGTTGATACATGAAAAAAAGGTAGAAGATAGAACAAATTTTTTGATCTTTTTACACTTTGTTCGTACAACAAAAATTGCGGATATACATCCTGGAAGATTAACCAGTTCCCTCGTTCTAAAAAAGAAAAGAAGGTGAATTGATCTTTTTCTGACAATAGTCTAGTATATAACTCCCCTCTTAAATCGGTCATATTCCAACCGCCATTACGCGATACCATATGCCCAAGCAATGCCCATTGTATTTCTGGGTATCGGCGGTAAAAACGATAATAAGCATGTGTTCGCGTCACATTATTTTTGTTGCGTTCACTTGTTTGTTCTTTAATTTTATGAATTAGCATTGTTTCTTCTTCTGTTAACTTCCATGTTTTAACGGGAAGTTGTTTTTGTTCGCATTTTTTCTTTAGTTCATTTTTTACATCTAAAAGAGAATGCGGAATTATTTTGGAAAAGTCGTTCCATTTCTTTTTCCGATCGTTTTGATGCATTCTTCTTCCTCCGTTTAACGTATTTTCGAAAGAAGTCCCTATCTTCAAGCGCGTGACGAGCAAGAGCCCCGCGGTAAGGTGGGGATGAATTTCGGTTAGGCATCGCCTAACTGATTTGTAAGAATTGCAAATTGTTCGTATGGTGTATACATTCTATATCTGATGCCTTCACTTGCTTATAAGATTTCACAGGATTTTGTATATAGTGTCCATGTATATCTTGTGCGTATACCATTTTCCCTGTAAACCCTGCCACAAATCCTACTTGTCCAAATACTTTCACTTTATCACCTAAATAGATTCCATTTACATGCGGTGTGTTTTTCTTGTTCCGTTTTGCACTTGTATTCTTTGTTTTCCTTCCTTTTCTTGCGGTTGCTTCATGTAGAGAACGTTTTTTCTTTCTAAATTGCTTGATGCAAAATTCACCGCTTTGATCATATCCTTGTATTTGTGTTGGATTAGTAATCGCAATCGCGTCATTTACATGTGTTTTTGATAAACCTAATTCTTTTCGTTTCAATGTTGTGTAGCTCCCATACGTAATGTCACAATCTAAACGATTCATGATTTGTAAACGCAGTATATTCATAAAAGCAGTCTCTTTATATTGTTTTGGTTTCTTGAAAGTGTGTTTAAGTTTCCCTTGATGGAATTTTTGATGACATTCTTCATGTACTGTGACAAGGTTATCTGCTATATCTGAGCCACCATTACAGCGTTCGATGATATGATGCGTATGCAAAATGCCACCTTTCTTCTTACAAATTTGACAGGTGTAATTGTCTCTTGCAAATACGTAATATCTCGTATTCCAAAAGCCCAAAGCATCTCCTTGTTGATATGCTGTTCCATGTATATCGGGATTTTTTAGCTTTTGTGCATCAAATTTTCCTACTTCGACAATCACTTTTGGAGATGGTAATAATGAGCAAAAGATTTCAATCCAATGAATTTGGTTATCCACCCTACTTTGAATCGATGGAGGTAACCATCCCTCTTTCTTTTTCCGATTGAGGAAACGTGCTTTGCGATACCTTGTTTTTCGTTGTCTTCTCCCTCTGCGTAATGTAGCTCTCAATGTAAGGTTTTCTTTGACGTCCTGACGCAACTGGATGATCCCTTTTGTTAATACTTTGTCTTCAGTGGTAATTGCAATGCCGATATGCTTTGCACCACTGTCAATACCGATTGTGACGGGTTGCACCGCTTCACCTGTTGCATATTGCAATTGAATTGTAAACGGAGTGTATCCAACAATCTTTGCTTTTCCTTGTTCGAGAAGAATTCGTGCCCTGCGATGACTGCAAGGCATGAGCGGTTCTCCCCTTAAATTTTTGACAAATACACATATGTTTTGTCCCTCCTAAGAGTTTGTTTCCCTTCGCCAATGTTTGTAGATGTTGGCAACTTCTTATAAAAGAAGGCTTGTGGTTGACCGTTCCTTCCCAATCAGAACTGTTACAGAGCCACCATAGAGCCAAGAACTAGGGAATCATTCTTGGGTATGCAACCTACGAACGGAGTCCACAAAAGACTGAGGCTAGACAACCAAGGCTTCTTTCAAGCCTCCACTTCAAAACGTGTTAGCGTTTAAGTGGTGGGTAGTTGACCATGAATGTTCTTGTATCATTTTATTACAAACGCCTAGAATAAATGATGACTGTTTCTTATCACATAGTTAACTTCACGAAAAAGGTCATCACTTGTTTTTCCAGGGTATTACAAATTTATCGTAACTACTCAGCCATACATTTCATTTAGAAGTTTGGTAAGGAGTATGATTCCAGCGAAAATACGCTTCTTATTACCTATAGAAAGTTATTTTCATTTTTCATCATATAGATTGCTATTATGAAGATAAAAATGGCAATGCACCTTGCTATCTTTCTTTGTTTTAAAACTTTGCGCGTGGCAGGAAAAGGCCCTGACCACTCCTATACATAGCCAGTCCCTCTCCACCATTTAGAAAAATGCTGTTCTGCCTTTTTTTCATAGAGGAAATGAGTAGTTACAATTTATCTACATCAGTTATAATCTTCTTGAAGAACACTATATATTTCTAAATCAACAATTCCCTTCCCAGACCATAATGTAGCTTGTCTTAATAATCCTTCCTTTATAAATCCGTTCTTTAAAAGCACTTTCTTTGATATATCATTTGCTGGCATAACCTCAGCTTGTATCCTATTTATATGGACATCCTCGAATAAAAACTTTACAACTGCATGAACCGCTTCAGATGCAATCCCTTTCCCCCAGTATCCTTCAGCTAAAAAGTATCCGATTGTGACCATATTTACCTTTCGATTAAAATCCATCGCTTCAATAATTCCAACTAATGTATCACTATTATTCTTTTGAAAAATTCCCCACTTAATTCTACTCTGTTTGTTATAGTCTCTCTCAAAGTGTTGAATCATCTTACTTACCGTCTTCAAATTGTGTTTCGGGATAATTCCGCAGTATTCAAATACTTTATCGTTACTATAGATTGCATATACGTCCTGTAAATGAACATCTTCAATCTTCTTTAATACTAAATTCGTAGATTCCAAAATCGGAAATTCTTCAAAAACTATTTCTAAATCCATGTTACTCCCCTTCTTTATAAGAATTAAGCTTTATTTTTGAAATATTTGATCGCTTGGATAAGTAGATGGTAAAGAATTTATATAATCCCAACTTATAATAGTCGCACTATCTCTTCCATGCTGCTGGTGTACATGTTGTAATGCTTTTTCAATACACTCGGTTAGCTGGATATTCTCTTTATTTGCATAAAGATCAGTATATAAATTAAATGGTTTTTCGTAATATTGTTCCCCGCATTCTAATAGACCATCTGTTACCATTACAATACGGCTATGCCCTGTTCGCAACTCTCGAACTCCAGATGAATAACAAGGAACTGGTAATGAAAATGTATTGATAAAGCCAACCCATTCATAGAAGTTTCGTTGATTCAGAGTGTACTGACCTAATTTATGTAATTCATCATGCAAAAGATATACTAAACAATCCCCAACGGATAACCACCAGAGATAATTTGCTTTTCGTACACAAATTAAACAAGCCGTCTCTCCTTTTATACGCTGACAAGATTGTTGAAATGATTCAGATTGAAAAACAGATAATATATGTCTTTCCACAGATTTAAATACTGTTTCTATCGGTTCGTCTAACAAGACTTTTAGATTAGAAAACTCATTTTGCATCGTTTGCACTAATAATGCTGTACTTTCCGCGCTATAATGAGCATCTAAAATCATAGCGAGTTCCCAGTCGTTATGTGCCCATACTAATGCTCCGTCTTCGTTCTTTTTAGCACCAGCGGTTTTGTTTCCGCCATATCTCCCGATGATTACATTGCTGCATTGATCAATTTTTATTTGATCGATACACATCTCTTTATTCCCTACCCATGAAAACTGCTGAGGTTTATCCATTATATTCATATTCATTCACCAAATACATTTTAATCCTTTCACATAATTGTTCGATTTCTTTTTCTCTTCCTAAAGGCGCCCCTGGCCAAGTTGCAACTTTTGTTGGAGACCAAAATTCTTTCAGAGTGTTCGGATAGCGCGGAATAAGATGCATATGCATATGCGGTACACCATTTCCAGATACAAATGCATAAATATGTTCTGCACCTTCGCATTCTTTTAAGGCACGACTCACTCTACTAACAATGAGCCCAAATGCCTGCGCTTCTTTTTCGCTTAATTCGGCTAATCCTGGTGTATGTCTTTTCGTATCGATCATTAGATAGCCTAAATATGTTTCCTCTTCCTCCCAATAAACATGTCCAACATAGACAAAGTCATCTTCGTAAATGACACCGCCTGGTACGGATATATTTCCTTCATGTTTCTGACAAATAAAGCAGTTTTGATCATGAGAAAACATACATGTCCCTCCAATTCTTAAAATCGAAAAACGTATAACATCCTTGTTTATATGTCACTCATCGTCCATTACAGTTGATTCTAAAGCCTCGTTTCTCATTTCCAGTATAAATTCATTCAACACATGCTCTCTTCCACCGTTTTTTTCGTACCAGTCATGAATTCGTTTCAGGTGAGCCTCGTCACTTCTAATTTTGGATTCAATTTCTACATAATCCTCGTAACTGTCATATTCCCATATAGCAAAAATTTCAACGGTATCATTTTCATTATCCTTCATCCATCGACCTACTAGCCGTGAACCATATTTCAATTGATTCGGTAAGTTTGTTTCATTAAAGTGCCTGTTAAAAATCTCGACAAACTCGCTTTTTACAATATAAAACTTTCGTCTATAAAACATAAAGTCCCCCTTGTCGATGATAATACATTGCCAATTTAAGATTTTAAGATTTCTACCAATCGCTCTAACGGCAGTTCATGTACTTTTCTCCCTTTTTGTCCTGTTATAGTTTCTGCCATACACATAGAATTAACAATTGCTTCTTGAACAGATTCAATCGCTGCTTCAAAAATAAAATCTAACTGTTCTGATGGAAACATATTGATAGGATAAGGTGTTTCATTATCGTAAGAATAGCAATTCCCAGTTGAAAAAGTCAGGAAGAAGTCTCCGCTCCCTTCTTCTCCAATACCACCTAATTTAGCCATTGCTAGCGATGCTCTTTTTGATATTCTTTCGCATTGTGAAGGTAATAACGGTGCATCCGTTGCTACTGTAACGAGAAGAGAACCTGCATTTTCTGGGGTACTCCACGGTAATGGTACTTCCATTTCATTTAATATACTGCCAACAGGTTTATGATTCATAATAAAATCTTCTCTTCTACCAAAATTGGTTTGTACAAGAGCACCAACTGTGTAAGTCCCGGATTCACATTCAATAATGCGAGAAGAAGTACCGATACCGCCTTTAAATTCAAAACAAATCATTCCTGTACCGCCGCCAACATTTCCTTCTTCGATTACGCCAGATTTAGCATGAAGGATTGCTTCTTCTAAATCTTCGTATGTCATGGATGTTTTTTCTAAATCACTTAACCATCCATCCCACGTCTCTGCTACTATTCCATTTGAGAAAGGCTCTAAATTTTCGATTCTTCTTGTAACACGTGAAAGAAAATGATGTGCTAATCCAAGTAAATGACTACCAGTAAAAACAATCGGTGTTACTAAAGTACCTGTTTCATCAATCCAATGACTTCCTGTGAATTCACCCGTTCCATTAAAAGAAAAAAATCCTGCTGGAAAGTGCGATCCAGCTAGATTCCCGTTGTTAGGTAGAATAACGGTAAGTCCGGAACAAACATCCTTATCTAAAATCGTTTTGTGACCGACGATTACACCCTCTACATCTGTAATCGCATTACATGTTCCTGGTTTTAATTTTCCAATATTAATATCTAAATCTCTTAGTCTTTTTCTTTGCATTGTAGACCCCTTAAATAATATGTATTTTATATATTAATACGAAGAAATATATAATATTTTCATCTTATTCCATAAATTGAGAAAATTCAATTGTTTTTCATTCTAAAAAAGAGGTTATTGAACAATATGGTTCAATAACCTCTCACTACTTGCGCTTTAACCTTTTGAATTCCACGGTACCGTGCATAGCGCAAACCGTGAAGTTCTTTATATATGCGAAACTTAGTGGACAAACAGAACGCAGAATTTCTCCTCTCATGGACAAGCACTGTTGCAACTTTGAAATAAAGTTTGATTATTTTCTACTTATTCTGCTCAACAATCATGCCCTTTCATTCAGTTTTTAATCATTATTATGGAGAAGAAAATGTAACTAAATCTGCATCCGTTAGCCTAAATAAATGTGATTACATCCTCTCGATATAAATACTCTTGCTTATAAAGTGAAACTTTAATCAGTGGGGGTTTTCTTCATCCCCCACTGATTATTAGCCCTCACCAATCGGGCTTTTACGGGCAGTTTATCTCCCACCGAACATTCTAGCCACTGGAACTGGACAATACTCTCTCTGAATCTTGAGGTGGGGGTCTTACTGCCCGTTAATGCAGGATAAAGGGCATTTTAACCTATTTTTTCCTATAATCCGTTCAATTATTAGTGATCAATCAATAACTAATAATTAATTTTAAATAAATCATTATTCTATGCTTATAGTTTTAGTCTTGATTTTCACTCTCTGCCTTTTTATTTTTTTCCATTAAGAAAGTTAATGTTTCTTTTAACCCATCTTTATAAGGTGTAGCTACAATTTTACCTATTCTATTTTCATATTTTTCTCCGCTTAGAGTAAATCCTTCTTCTGTAAGATACATTATTTCTACTACTTCCTTCATAACTGGATCAAACAATCCACTTATACGAATTGCATTTTTATTTAACGGAATAACTAATTTTTTATTCCCAGTAATTTCACGTGCAAGTTTTATTATTTCTTTCCCTGAAATCAAACCAGCACCAGGTATATTCCAATTCTCTCCATAAGAGTCATCTTTGTTTGCTATTTCCACAATCATCTTTGCGGCATCTGGTAAATAGACATATTCTCGTGGTGTTTTTAGATTCCCAATAAAAATAGAAATTTTATTTCCTGCCATTCCAGTTAATGTAGGGTGTAAATAAGAGTTCTGAGAAGTTATACCATAATAGTCCGGTAACCTAGCGATTAATGCTTTTGCATGTTTCCATTTCTTATCAAATATTAAATTTTCAAATCCCACCCTAATCTTCCCTTTTTTTGTATGAGGTTGTTTTGGATGATTTTCATCTCCCTTAGCTACTTGTCGGCCGTAAACATATATTCCATCTACAATAACTATTTTCTTACCTAAAATATCTGCTGCCTTCATTACATTTTCTCCAAGCAAAAGGAGCTTCTCCGCCATTTCATGATATTGAACATTCGCACATTGGAATATGACATCTGCATCTTTTGCGGCTTCTATGATGGTCCTATAATCGAAGATATCCCCCAACTTATAAGTTAACAGTGGTGTAGAATCATGCTCTTTCATTAATTCTTTTAATTTATTTTCTGAACGTCCGAACGCAATAACCTGTATATCTCTGGATAGCAATTCTGAAACAATTGCTTGACCTGTTCCACCTGTTGCTCCTAAAACAATTACTTTTTTCATTTTATAAATCCCCCTTATATTAATTATTTATTTATTAATCAATAACTAATGCTGCAATAAAAAACCGAAATGAATCGGTTATCTTATTTTGTTCAGTTATGAATAAGTTCTGGTAAATCTAAGTAATAGGAAATGTTACAAAGTATTCCTCTAGCTAAGAAAGTTGTTACCTCCCTTTCTCCATTTGGAACATTCGCTAATTGGAACCTCTCCAAAATGTAGCTTCTAATACGAGACAAACCAATTTTTGTACAATTTCTTATTGCATCTTCTGTAACTGAAAGTCCTATCACCTGCAAGGCAATTTCATTAGGGTGTGATATAGATAATTTTTCATATGCCTCAACCATTTTAATAACGATTTGCTCGGGGCTTGATTCCACATTTTTAAACGTTTGAAGTATCCTTTCGAATGCCCTATCCAAAGCTGCGACAAACAACTCTTCTTTTGTTCTAAAAAATCTAAATATATAAGGCTGAGAAATACCAGCTTTTTCTGCAATTAATGCTGTAGTGGTATTATAATAACCTTTTTCTGCAAATACCTCTAACCCAGCTTCAAGGATTTCTTCCTTTCGATTTTCCTTGCTCTGCTTCATTATATGTCAACTCCTTCAAATTTGTTATTGATTGATTACTTACTCAAATAATAACTCATTCCTATTTAAAATTCAATGCCTCAAGGATTTCTTCCTTTCGATTTCCCTTTTTCTTATTCAGTGGCCTTTTTCAGTGGCTTTGCATTTGCTTGCTCCCTTTGTTTAAACCTCGCATGTGGCAGAAAAAGGTCCTGACCGCTTCTATGCATGACCAGATATTCTCGCTCACATAAAAAGAATGGTTTTGTTGGGTTTTTAATTTGGATTTATATAAATTGTTTTTTAACAGCATGAGAGGTTATTGAACAATATGGTTCAATAACCTCTCTTCAGCTTTAACCGATAATCCCATCTACAATGCCATATGCTTTCGCCTCTTCTGCGCTCATAAAATAATCCCGTTCTGTATCGTTTGCTACTTTCTCAACTGGCTGTCCTGTTTTATCGGCAATAATTTGATTGATATGTTCTTTTAATTTCAAAATCCGTCTTGCAGAAATTTCAATTTCAGTTGCTTGCCCTTGCGTTCCGCCGAGTGGCTGATGAATCATAATTTCGCTATTTGGCAAAGCAAAGCGTTTCCCTTCTGCTCCCGATAATAACAATAACGCTCCGAACGAGGCTGCTAAACCAATGCAAATGGTTTGCACATCCGGCTTAATATAATTTATCGTATCTAAAATGGCAAAACCCGCAGAAGTTGAACCACCAGGACTGTTAATATAAATAGATATATCCTTCTCTGCATCTTCTGCCGTTAGGAATAATAATTGTGCCACAACACTACTAGCAACTTGATCATTAATTTCTTGCCCAATCATAATAATTCTATCCTTTAGTAACCTAGAATAAATATCATACGAACGTTCTCCAAGTTTCGTTTGTTCTATCACATAAGGAATCGCATTCATGAAAAATCCCTCCACTATTTTAGTTTAAGCAGCACATAAGAAACAGTTGTAAGAAGATTTTTTGTGTAATAAAAGTAACGGTTGTTGTAGTGAGATTTTTGAAAATTGCAGTGTTGGTATGAGTTTTACTAATAACTCTGGCCTTTGTTGCCGAATTGCTTTTACGAGTATTTCAGTTTCTTCTTCCATATCTTTTGAAGATACAAGACGTTCCTCTTCTTTGATCGTTTTCAGTTTGTTACGTGTTCGAAACAAAGAAGCTTTTACTGCTCCTTCTGACATAGAAGTAATGGCCGCGATATCAGCTAAGCTATATTCAAACACATCCTTTAATAAGAAAATAACAGTTTGCATTTCATTTAAACAAGATAGCATCGTTTCGATTAAAGCATATAATTCAGCAACGTTTTCATGTGGTTCATAAGAAGCTTCTTTATTACTTTCTTTTTCATATGCTTTTGTCCGCATTTGATCCAGCCATTGATTGCGAGCTACTTTGTACAGCAACGTTAAACAAATGCTTTGCTTCCATTCCGTATCCGTATATTTTTTTAACACTTTACAAATCGTTTCTTGTGCGAGATCTTCTCCGTCCCATGTGCTTTTTGTTAAAAATGTACAATAACGCTTCAGTTCCGCATAATGTTTAATAATGATAGATCTATTTAATTGTTGCATTTCTACATTAGATTGTGAAATCATCTTTCTTTTTGTATTCAAAGTGATCACTCCTTTTAAGCGCGCTTATTTAATAAACGATTAACTAAAGAAAAAAGTTACGGGAGTTATGAATTTTTTTAATAAGTTTTTCATCTAGGAAATATTGCTGCTCTTATGTTTACCTTTTACAGGGTAAGGTGATAATTATGTTATTCATATTTTATATGAGGAGAGTGTAAAATGCCAAAAATAACCGTTCCAGGAAAAGGAACTTTTGAAGTGGAAGCAGGAACAAAATTAGTATTGGCGTTAGAAGATAATGGTGTGAACATTCTTCATCGCTGCGGCGGGAAAGTAAAATGTACAACTTGCCGTGTGGAAATTTTAGAAGGTGACTTTTGTGAACCTGATAAGATTGAAAAGTCTGCATGTGCTGAAAAAGGTGTAGAAGATCATTTACGTCTCTCATGTCAAGTATACGTAAATGCAGATATGACAGTGCGTCCTATTTTAACAGTAGAGACATCAGGAATGAACGCTGGACCAAGACCAGTTGAAGATTAACTATATAATTTTTCAATATGTAAGTCGCTGCTATGCAGAATACAATATGACCACTACTTGCTTTCTCCCTTTGTTTTAAACCTTGCATGTGGCAGGAAAAGGACCTGACCGCTTCTATGCACGACCAGATGCTCTCGTCCACATAAAAAAGAAAGATGTTTTTATGCCATTTTTTCAATTTGTATTTATATAGTAAACGCATTATAAACTTCATTCTCAGAAGAAACAACTCACGAAAAAAATATATCCATTTTAATTTTTCGGCATATAAGTCGCTGCTACGCAGAATCCAACGTGACCGCTACTTGTTTTCTCCTTTTGTTTTAAACTTTGCATGTGACAGAAAAAGCCCTGACCGCTTCTATGCATGACCAAATGCTCTTGCCCGTCTAAAAAGAAATCGGGTTTTTATGTCGGCTTTTTAATTTGTATGTATATAGCTATAACTCTAAAAGTAACATTGTACATAACATGCTTTTAGAGTTATAGCTTCTAAATTCATTTCCTTCTTAATTAAACATCTATCCTTTCTTCGTATAACTCTTTTGGAATTTGTTGAATTAAAGGTGAACATATTCCTGAATAAAAAATCCATAAGTCATGTAGGGAGCGAGTACATCCGACATATAACAATTTGGCATCTTGTTTTGTTTGTTTATAGTGAGTTGCATCTACATCGATAAGTAGTACTGCGTCGAATTCTAATCCTTTTGCTAAATAAACAGGAACGACTGAAATGCCACCTTCATATTTGCTTTGATTAGCTTCTATTATATTTGTAGAAATACCAGCTTCTATGAGTTTTCCATATATCTCACGGCATTCTTCCTCTGTTCGTCCGATAATCGCAATCGTTTTTACATTTTGTTCTTGCATAGTTTTTATAGTAGATAAAATAGATTGAAATTGATCTTTTGTTGAGACGACTTTTACACTTTCACCGCTGCGAAACACAGGATTAGCAAGACCTACTGGAATATTTGCTGTTTGAATCACTTCATTTGCAAAATAAATAATTTCTTTTGTTGAGCGATAACTTCTTGTTAATTCATAGTACTGTGCATTTTGATTAAATACATCTTGAAACTGTTTCCAATCATCGATACCTTGATACTCATGGATAGCTTGTGATAAATCACCTAAAATAGTAAACGAATTACCAAGTGTTATTTCTTTTAAAATGGAAAGTTGAAATGGTGAGAAATCTTGCGCTTCATCAATTACGACATGATGAAATTTTTGTCCAAATTTTATGCCCTCTAGATAGTGATGAATATAAATGAGCGGTGCTAAATCTTCTAATGCCACTTCTTTTTTTCGGCAGTTTTTTGCTGTTTCTTGGACAAGTTCAGCTGGCAACATACTTAAAATATCATCCTGTTTCATTAGCATACTGTAAAAGGATAGTGCGGTCATCTTCGGCCAACATTTTAAATAACCATTCAGTCTTTGCGTTGCTTGTTTTTTCAGTTGTTTCTTTTTATTTGTGTCTGAAATCATCTTGAGTTCCATCTCAATCCAACGCTTCATACGAGCTACAATTCGCTCTCTTCGCTTTCCAACTGGATAGTGTTTATATTCTGCTTCAAACCATTGCTGAATTACGTTTCCTTGTAATACTGAACCATCCCAAGCTTCAAAATCTTTCGTTGGCACTATGTCTTTCTCATAGCACGATAGACTTTGCTTAATAAAGAGTTGAAACTCGATTGATCCTTTTAATTTACCAGCCATAATCTCATGCTTGTTTTTATGAATGGAGAATGCTTGTTGTAGTTGTGCATCAGTATTCTTTACAAAAATACTATTTTCTAAAGTATGTAATGCCCAGTCTTGAAACGTAGTTTGATGAATATCACCAATACCAAGTTCTGGTAAGACACTGGAAATATAATCGAGAAATATACTGTTAGGTGCAAAAACAATCATTTTCTCAGCCTTGAGCTGCTCATGATATTGATAAATTAAAAAAGCAAGACGATGCAGAGCAATCGTTGTTTTTCCACTACCTGCAACACCTTGAATAATAAGAGGAACATTTTTTTCAGCACGGATAATATCATTTTGTTCTGCTTGAATTGTTGAAACAATATCTTTTAATTTGTTATCTTTATTTTCCCCTAAGCGATAGAGAAGAAAATCATCTGCTAGTGACAGATCCTCACTTCCCCTTACATATGTATCTACAACACGTTCAAGTATTTGCTTCCTAACAGCAATATTGCGTTTTAAGTGAACAATTCCTTCAACGATTCCTTCTGGAGAATCATAAAAAGCTTCATCTTCTCCTCCTGTAAATGAATAAAACATACTGGCAACAGGCGCCCGCCAGTCGACAACGATTGGTTGCTGCGTTTCTTCATCAGAAGCACCAACTTTACCAATATAAATAGGCGCTGGCTGTGCATGCCCTTCTTCCTGAAAATCTAATCGTCCAAAATAAGGTTCCTCGCTGGCAATGCGTAGTTTTTGACGACTAGATTCTCGCATAGTTTCAAGCACTTGTTCTGTAAAATTTTCTCCATGATAAACTGGGATACTCTCTAGCTTATTCAATTGATGATTAATTTGCGAAAGCGTATGATTTAATTTCTCTAACTCTAGTTCATAAATGTCTTTCATCTTCGTAATTCCCTCCCATTCGTTGAAATTTTCAGTCGAAGATTAATTTTATTAAAAAGGAAACCTATAAGTCAAGTGTTTAGAAGGGATTTTCAGAGAAAAAACGAATAACTATACTATTTATAAGTGATATATCAACAACATTTTATATCTTTTTTGTATAGGTATTAGCAAATTTGTTAACATTTTTTATACCACGTGTATTATACGTGCTATTTTTTTGCAAACAAACCAGAATATAATTACCAGAATATAAAGGAGCTTTTTTTGAATATTACTGTACTAACTGCAAATTCTATTGATGTTACAAAATAATTCGATTTGGAGGATATACATATGCCATTAAGAAATTATACAGTTTTAAAAGGAAAAGCAGTTGATACGGACATAGCCAAGTCAGGAAAACCACATTTCGAAATTCATATTAAAGATGACCAAAAACATGATTACAGAATTGCTGTTAACATTGAGTCCGGATCCCGTCCATCGGAAGTTCTTTATTTTGCTAGTGAGAATTTCAACTCAGAACAAATCACAAAATTACCACAATTAAATTCTGGATTTACTTCAATAACTAGCGACAATAGGGATATTGCTTTAGATTATGTTAGAGGAAAGTTATTTGACCATACGAAAATGATTCCTCTTCCTCATGATAAGCCAGGAGCTAATAACGATTTAAAAGAAAAAATAGAAGGCTATATGGATGAAGCCATGAACAAAAATGCAACTTTATATGCTTTCGGTGAAGCATGGGGACCAGAGGAAAATGAGCCAGATAAATATTTTAATTTTGTCCCTGGTAGCGGTATACATGACATTCATATGAATCAAGGGAATATCGCTAGATGGAAATCTGACGACGGAATCTGGCAAGATGGCGGCATTCTAATTCACTTTGAAGAAGAGAATAGATGGGTAGGAATATTTTTAGCATTCCAATCTCAATCTTGGTGTACAGATTCAAATGGACATGCTATTAAACCTGTAAAAGATTGTAGTTATAATAATCCAGGTCATTAAGCCAAGACTAATAAGGTACACACCCGTACCCATTAGGCATCCCTTCTTCAGTCTCAACAGACTAAAGTCCATAATCAAAAGGAGCTATCTCTCTGAGAATAGCTCCTTTTAAAAGTCACTAAGTTATTTTTCGGGAGTTTACTAATTTTTTACTCCTGTCTGTTCAATGATGCGCTTCATCGCTTGAATTTGTCCTAAGTGATTAGCTTCATGCATTAATGTAAGGCCGGCTAATTCTCCGAAAGTTTCAAGTCCCATAAATGGTTTTTCCAGCGTTTCATTTAACCGTTCAGCAGGAATTTGTTGAAGACGAACTAACTGATCCTTCAACTCGATAATGAGTTTATCTACGGTAGGTACATCTTCTTTCCAATCAGCCGGCTTTGTACCGTTTCCAAATAATTCGATATAATTTGCAGGAAGATAGGTCGTTTTATGCGGAAAGCCCAGCATAAACTGTTCAGCAACCGTTAATACATGGCCGATATGCCATTGGATCGTGTTGTTAAAACCGTCTGGCTGCACATTTACTATTTCCTTCGAAAGTGACTCCACATTTTTAATAAAATAACCTCTTGTTATCTTAAGGTGTTTAAATACTAGTTTATCCATACCTTACTCCCCTTTCAAAATTCCTTCATTCCTTAATATATGAAAAATCTTGGTACATTAGAAGACACATAAAATAAATATTGATTCTACTTTATACAAATCCGTCATTACTTGTAAAGAAAAATGGTTTCATACATGTTATTCCCTCTTACTATCACACTACTATTTCTTCATTTGTAAATAAGCACGAATCATAAAATAGCTAATATAATCAGGAAGTTGTTCCTTAATGGCCTTCAATCCACCCTCAGCTTGCTCTATAGCGGCCCCAATCATAGATTCATATTCTTTCGGAACAAAACTTGACCAATCTACTTCCATTCCTTCTTCAAAACAACGAATTAAATGATTTTCTACAGTTTGCAAAGACAGTTCTCGTGCATCGGCAATATGAGAAAGTTCTTTCCCTTGTTTATACATTTCATATGTAGCATGATGAGAATTTTTCATTGCCTTTTTTGACTGTTTTCGTTCTGATATAACTTCGGTTGTAATCATCGCATCTATATCGGGATGCTGTTCGAGAAAATTTGTGATAACTTGTAAAAATATATTTCCATATTTATCAAGTTTATGATCCCCAATTCCTTTTACTCCTAGCATTTCCTCTAGTGTTTTCGGTAGTTTTGCACACATATCTTGCAATGTTTGGTCAGAAAAAATAACAAATGGTGGTACCCCTTCTCCTTGGGCAATTTCTTTACGCACATGACGTAACTCTTCGAATAATGGATGATCTTTCACTATTTGTTTTGTTTCTACTCTTTCTTTCTGGAAAATAAGTTGGTTCCCAAGTAAAACATCTTTTCCTTTTGCTGTTACTTTTAATGTCGGATACGTGCCATGTTCAACTGCAATAAGTTCCTCTGAGATTAAAAACTCAATGAACTCACTAACCTCTTTTACACTTTGATTTGATAGAAGTCCGTACGTTGGTAATGTATGAAAATTAAATTCCATTACCTTTTTATTTTTTGATCCTGTTAATACTTGTGCAATCATTTGCTTACCGAAACGTTGATTTGTTCGAATCATACATGACAGTACCATTTGTGCTTCTTTTGTAACATTGACACTATTTCGATCGTCTGTACAATTGCCGCAGCGGCCACAATCTTGTTTTGGCTCTTCACCAAAATATTGTAGAATGAATGATTGTAAACAATTCTCTGTATGGCAATAATCTGTCATATGCTGCAATTTTTCTAGTTCATTAGAAAATCGAGACGCTCCTGTTGACTGATCAATTAAATATCTCTGTACTTGCACATCTTGCGGTGAATACAGCAAGATACATTCACTATCTAATCCATCACGTCCAGCACGTCCTGCTTCTTGATAATAACTTTCCATATTTTTTGGAAGTTGATAATGAATCACATACCGAATGTTCGACTTGTCTATTCCCATCCCAAATGCAGATGTCGCAATCATTACATTTACTTCGTCTCGTAAAAAACGTTCTTGCTGTTCATTTCGGTCGTTATCATTCATACCAGCATGATAACGTGCGACAGAAACGTCTTCTTTATTTAATTTTTCATACAGCCCATCAACAACTTTACGCGTTGCTGCATAAATAATTCCCGCTTCTTTTTTGTTCTGACGAATATACCCTGATAAAAAAGCATCACGGTCCTGTCCCTTCACAACAGAAAACGATAAATTTTCTCGTTCAAAAGTTGTCATAATTGTATTCTGTTCTGCTATGTCTAAAGCACTACAAATATCTTGTCGGACTTGCGGCGTTGCCGTTGCCGTCAATGCGAGTACGATTGGCTGAACTGGAAGATAATCAAGTACACGATGAATATGTAAATAACTCGGACGAAAATCATGTCCCCACTGTGAAATACAGTGTGCTTCATCAATTGCAATTAACGGGATTTTCATATCGATAAGTTGATCAACAAAATCAATCGAATCAAGGCGCTCCGGCGCAATATATAACAATTTATAATGTCCTTGTTTCGCTAGCTGAATGCGCTGATTTGCTTCCGTAATTGAAATAGAACTGTTAATGTATGTTGCTGGAATACCATTTTGTGTTAAGGTATCAACTTGATCTTTCATAAGGGAAATAAGGGGAGAAATAACCAATGTTGTTCCCTCTAATACTAATGCTGGAATTTGATAGCATAAAGATTTCCCGCCGCCTGTTGGCATAATACAAACGGTATCTTTTCCATCCAATATATTTTTAATTGTTTCATCCTGCCCTCTACGGAATGACGAGTAGCCAAAATAAGAAGCTAAAAGTTCTTGTGCTTTTGTAAACAAAAAAGATTCACCTGCTTTTCTTAGTCTTTCATCTATTAATATTATACCATTAGTCAAAAGTCATTGTACTCACTACTTCACTCCAACACCTCGCATGCTTATGAATAATTATTAACAACTCATGTAAAGCTAGAGAAAACCACTTTTAGCAATAACATTAATGAAAAAATGATTAATATCAAAATAATCATTCGCTATTTGCTATGATTATTCCTATTGCTATCTAAGTAATAAACATAATTTTTGAAAACAAATCACATATATATACTATTTGCTTCTCCAACATAATGAACAGATTCTTCTCCAAATCCACTTTACCCCTTTACATTTAACATATATCGATATATTTTATTAGTATCTTTTTTTATACCGTATTAATAGGCAGTAAGACCCCCACCTCAAAATTCAGCAAAGGCAAAGGAATTAGTTGGGAGATGTGCTGCCCGTAAAAACCAATTGGGCGGGCTAACCATCAGTAGGGGATGAAGCCCCTCCACTGCTGAAAGTTTCACTTTATATTTATAGGAGGCAACATATTGATTAACGCAATAGGTATCGCTTTTATTCTTTCTAATAAGCCTGAAAAGAAGAAAAAAGTTTATCTTAATGATAGATTTGCACTAATAGACATTTTTGAATCTAAAGATGTATATGATTCTGAAGGTAACCCACTAGTAGAGCTAACATGTAAATATAGCATTTATTTGGATGAAAAATACTATTGTAAATCTCTCGAAGACTATACCGGACAAATATTCCCTTTCCTAAAGGAAAAAATCGGAAAAGGCCTTGTTAGAAATTTAAATTATTACTCTTCATATATTGATATGTACGATAAAAAACCACCCGTTAAAGAGATAAGAAATCTTATGGAGCGAGTGATAAACTATTACTAACATTTAGAACTTTAAAATAAGGGGGTATCCCAAATGCCCCTTTATTTTTCAATAACTACTTATGAATCTTCCTCATAAATCAAATTCTATTATCTTTTACTGAATCTCCTTATGATTTTCAACTGCCTTCTTCAGCTTCTGCAACATATACCCAATCCCTTTACAATCTTCTAATGGATAAGAAATGATCTCTTCTGGATATAACTTTATCACTACTTTTTTATGCTTCTTGCCTGCAAGCAGAACAATTTTATCAAAGTCTAGTAAGTCTTTATCCATCATCTGTTTTTTTAGTTGTTCTATATTCATAATCTCACTACTTTTCGAATGAAAAGCAAGATCATAGTTTTCTTTCACTATATCGGTTGGCAGTAAAAATCCATGCTTTGCAGATAAAATAACCCAGTGTGTAAAAAATTGAGAAGCATACGCTTGGCACGCTTTTCCGAATGGACTAATGTACACTTCTCTTGCTTCTGTCGGCCCCTCATCAGGGCACTTATCCCAAATCTTCTTTTTCCCACATGGGATTATACATAGTCTTTTCATTGTTACCTTCTTACCTCTTTTCTCTTTCACTCTTATATAATCTGCTTCATTCTTTCATTATTGCTTTTAAATATTAATTAGCAATAAAATCATAGCATTTTTCATTCACAGATAAAAATATCAGGTTTTTCTTTTCTGCCTACCCAATTTCCATCTTTCCTATATGAAATATTAAAATAACAGACCTTAATATCCGAAATTTTATGCTTCCTTAAAACAAAAAAAGAACAAGTAGACTGTATATCTGCTTGTTCTTTCCTTTTCGTCCAAAACTTCTCTTATAGAGTTTGGAATGTTTCTGTTAAAACAGGAACGATTTGTTTTTTACGTGAAACAACACCTTTTAAAGTAGCTGTGTTGTTTTCTAACGTTACATTGTATGCTTTTTCAACAACTTGCGTTGCTTTACCGATAGCAAGGCCAACAGAGTCGTTTGTTAAAATATCTGTTACAACGAATAAGAATAGGTCTAATCCTTTTTCTTCTACTACTGCAGAGATTACTTTTTCTAATTCTGCTTGGTGTACAAGAACGTCATTTGTATCAACAGCGTTTACTTGTGCAATTTCAACTTTAGCATCGCCCATTTGGAATTCTTTTGCGTCAAGAGAAATTAATTGTTCCATTGTTTTACCGCTTAAATCTGCGCCAGCTTTTAACATTTCTAAGCCGTAGCTTTCCGCATCTACACCAGCGATTTCTGCTAATTCACGAGCTGCTGCTACATCTTGTTCTGTGCAAGTTGGAGATTTAAATAGTAAAGAATCAGAAATGATTGCAGATAACATTAATCCTGCAACTTCTTTACGAATTGCAACGCCGTTTTCTTTGTACATTTTATTTAAAATTGTAGCTGTACAACCAACAGGCTCACAACGGTAGTATAAAGGGTCGCTCGTTTCAAAGTTAGCAATACGGTGATGATCGATTACTTCTAATACACGAACAGACTCGATATCATTCGCACTTTGTTGACGTTCGTTATGATCAACTAAAATAACATTGTCCACTTCGTTTGCAACTGTTTCAACAAAACGTGGTCCTTCTACTTTGAAATAATCTAAAGCAAATTGTGTTTCACCGCTGATTTCACCTAAACGAACAGGCTCAGCATTCATTCCTAATTCTTTCTTTAGCTCTGCATATGCAATTGCAGAACAAATTGCATCTGTATCTGGGTTTTTATGCCCGAAAATAAGTATTTTTTCCATGATTTCACCTCTCTACAAAAGGATATCTTAAAGGACAGGATATGACAATATTTTAGGCGAATTTTTTTAGAAATAATTACAGTTTCTTTTGGATTTACGTGAAAAATAGAGACTCTGTACCGATATATAAGACTATTCCGTCTAAAAAAAGTCCAATATCAAAGATTGTATTAGATTTTATAAGAAGCTTTGAATACATAGTTGGAATAAAGCATATTTTTGAATATATAAACTTATTTTTTGTGAAAAGGAGGTTTATGCGCATGCCTTATTTAAAACTTGATAATGATGTGAATATATATTATGAAGATCAAGGACAAGGAACCCCAATTATATTCGTACACGGAGTCTGGATGAGCAGTCGCTTTTTTCATAAACAACTACCGCATTTTAGTAAAAATCACCGCGCGATTTCACTGGATTTACGAAGTCATGGCCGTTCTTCACATGTTCAATCTGGGCATACCATTGCAAACTATGCTCGCGATCTACATGCATTTATCAAAAAATTATCTCTTGAGAACGTTGTATTAGTTGGTTGGTCTATGGGGGCATTTGTTGTTTGGGAATATGTAAAACAATTTGGAGAAAGCAATGTGAAAACCTCTGTTATTGTAGATGAATTAGCCTCTGATTTTAAATGGGATGATTTTCCTATTGGAGCTTTTGATTTCCCTGCCCTTATTCATATTATGCGGGAAATGCAAATGAATCGAACCGGCTTCCTACAAGAATTTATATCATTAATGTTCAAACATCCTCTTTCTGAAGATGATTTTGAGTGGATATTAAAAGAAGTAACTACAATTCCAGAGTCTATTGCAAGTGCTATTTTGTTCGATCAGTCTGTTGTGGATTATCGAGACTACCTAGATCAAATTACGATTCCTACTTTACTTTGTTTTGGTAGAGAAGAAAAGCTCATTCCTGTTGCAGCAGGCGAGCATTTACACAAGCACCTCAAAAATTCTCAACTTATCATTTTTGAGGATAGTTGTCATTGTCCATTTTTAGAAGAAGCGGACCGCTTTAATAATATAGTAGATAATTTCATTCAATCCGTAGATAGTAATAAAACAACCCCATGATGAAGGTGTTTTGGTCTTTTAATGCTTTTGTTGACGTAATTCTTCCATACATTTCTGTACAAGTGTAACAGTATGACTCATCGCAGTCCCGCCAACAAATACTGCTGCAACGCCGCATACTTTTAAGAGCTCCTTATCAGAGCACCCTTGATCAATGCAACCTTTATACTCTTTTACAAACATAAAAAAAACAACTGCTGAGATTGTTACATCTCAACAGCTGTTTTTTATTACTCATAAGAATTATTTAAATTCGCATACGCGATAATACCTTCTTCATCATGTAATTCAAGCTGTAATCTTGCAGCAAATGGATTAATGTTATATTCCATATCAAGCCATAAGCGAAGTGCCTCAATTAAATTTGCCTGAATTAAAATTTGCTGACGACCGTTTACTTCTACTTCTGCCGAGAAACCATAATCGTCATCGTACATCAGTTCCACAGACACCTGTTCCGGGGCAACTTGACGTTTTTGTGCAATATATACACAGAGTGCATTGATTAGCTCTTGTTCAGAGATTTTTATCGTTTCCATGCAGCTTCTTCCACCTGTTTCTTACGTTGATTTTTAAAATATTTGAATGCGCGAACCGCTAGCATTATAATACCAGCCATTACTAGCATATTCACCATAAATGCTAATACAGAACCAAGAGCTCCCATGTTAGCAAATAAGCTTCCCATTAATAAACCACCAAGACCACCAAGTAAAAGACCTTTCATAAAGCTTCCTTTATTACTTTTTGGTGCCGTATTTGTTGCTTTTGTTTTTGAATCTGTTGTTTTATTTGCATTTACATTAGAATCTTTTTTGTTCAAATCTACTTTTGATTTTTGTGTTTGACTTGAACTTGGAGTAAATGATTTTTTACCAGATTTGTAGCTTTTTGCGTAAGCACTATCTACTGATACGAAACTACTAGCAGCAAAGACAAACATAAACGCTGTCAATATTGTAACGATTTTTTTTAACATATACGATTCATTCTCCTTCTACTATAAATGTATATAACATCTATCATTCTCTTAAATTATGAAAAGATAGATTGTTTTTAAGGTGTTTTAAAAGGTTCTTATGAACTTATTATATGAACTTTTTCTATAATAATCAAGAGTAAATTTTTATGATTGTTAATTTGTTCAACTATAAGAGAAATTATAAAAATACAATTGACTTTACATATAGCAATGCATAATATAAGTTCATAAGAACTTTTATATTATTGGAGGTGAAAAGATGGAAACATTTCATCTCACACGAAACGAAATGGCGATGCTCCTTCTTTCTCTTAGAGGATGGGATACAAAAAAGCCTCTTGCAATTTTACAAGAAGCCTGGGCAAAGTCACATAAAGAAGATATTGAGAACGGTCAAAGTTTTACAGCTATTATTACAACTGCACTAGCACCTATTTTCGAAAAGCTTATTAAAATAGAAGAAACGGATATTGGATTCTCTTTAAATGAAATTGTAGCTCTTGGGAATCAAATTGAAAATACTAACTTTTCTGTTACCGCACTGCAAAACTGGGTGAAACGCGATATAAAAGAAATGATTGGTTCTCCGCAAAAAGGAAAAAAATATTCAATTGAACAAGCAGCCTTATTATTTATTGTAGAAGATTTAAAAACAGCGCTCGATTTTGACTCCATTCGAAAGTTGTTAAAGCTTATCGTGAATGACCCTGCCGATCGTAATGACGATTTAATTAACCCGATTCAATTATATGTTTTTTACTCTTCTCTATTTGAAAAATTAAATCAACGAGGTTTCATTCAATTCAATACAACGAATACAATTTATACCATTGAACAAACTATTAAAGAAAATGCTGATCAGTTGGCAGCTAAAATTGAGCATATAAACAAGGAACAACGCGAAGCAATTCGAAATGCAATTGTTATTGCAACGTTATCTGTTCATACTGCTTATGTACAAAAATTAGCAAAGCGCTACGTATCAGCTACGTTGTTTTTACAGCACTTAAATGTGAATTAAACCTGCGCAAACCATATATACCCGAAAACAAATGTTATCGGGTATATATGGTTTCATTGTTTGTACGCCAAAGTACGATCCCACTTATCATATAAAGAATGGAAGCAACATAAAAAATCGTTCCGATTGTTAAAAAATCCACTAAATATCCTGTTAAAATAATAGCTATTGCTGCTCCTAAAGATGTCCAAACATGATATTTTCCGATTTCATACCCAGCTTCTTGACGTTCTACCTTTCTTGCAAGCGATGTTTTTTCTGCATTTTTCTGCATAGCTCCTAACAATCCCATCATAATTTGCAAAATATATACATGCCAAACTTCTGTAGCGATTGGAAAACATAGCATTAAAACAGCCATTGACCAGGAATATACGACTAACAGTTTTTTATCACCAAACCGATCAGAGACTTTACCGATTAGAGGATAGGAAAGCGCTGATGTTAATGCAAATAAACCATATGCCCAGCCAAATTGTGAAAAGCTGTTTCCTACGTTCCTTAGTAATAATACATAAAAAGGAAATACCATACTTCCTGCCATCATGATGAGACTTTGTGAAACTACAAATCTTGTATATGTCATTGACCATACTCCTTGTAAAATAGATTAACAAACCGTTCTTGTGGGTCATATTCCCTCTTTTTTTGAAAAAATTCATTTGAACGCGAGTAAGCTTTTTGTAACTGCTGTTTTTCCGGATATTGATAATATGGCAAATAGTAGCTTCCATCATGTTGTAAAGTAACGTTTACCATCTTCTGAATCACTTTTTTTGTTTTTTCTATTTCTTCTTCAGAACGTCCTTGATTGATAAGAAGGACAAGAGCAAACATATCCTCTTTCGCATATGATAAAACCGCACTTTCGTTTTTTGTCACATATCGAATTGTAATATTAAGAAGATTTAGTTCTTCACGTTCTAATATGCCTCTTAAGTCATCTATATAGATAGAAAAGTTATCAACTGGAATAAAGTACTCTTGTAAAATTTCTGTACGATTCGGATTTTCATATTCCATGAATGCACTATCTAATCTCATGACGTTATTACGAGTTTCATAGGAGCCATCAGTATGTTCAAAATATTTCTTTTGGATATTCCAAAACATTGTTTTTCCCCGGTCACTATACCTAGATAACCCAAGAAAAAACTTTGGCAGAGCAACATTTGTCTCTTCTTTTAAAGTACTATATTGCTCTCGCTTTTCTTGATCCGTAGCGAGAACGTAATTTGTCACGTACATCTCACGTAAAAATGAATCTGGTGCAACAGAAATACGCGCTAAATGCATACGCACACCTTCATCACCTTCTACATGTTTCTTAAAATAGGAAGTATATTCACGATAGTCTAACGTTTTAGTTTGTATTTGATATAGTTCATCTTCCGTTAACTTTAATGTTACATCTAGAATAACCCCGAATAGACCATATCCACCTATTACTAGAGAGAACAACTCTGCATTTTCACTTCTACTTACATTTTTAATGTTACCGTCTGCCATTAATAACCGAAATGAAGCAACGGTATCTATAAGTGCATCATGCCGAATATCTCGCCCGTGTACATTTGCACTTAAAGAACCACCAATCGTGAAGATATTTTGCGATTGCATAACTTGAATCGCAAGACCATATGGATTAATTACTCTTTGAATATCATTCCACGTTGCACCGCTCTGCACTCTTATTCTTTTTTGCTCCGGATTGAACTCTAATATTTTATTGTAACTTTTCATATCTAAAACAGTGCCATCCGGATAATATGTATGCCCCCCTTGCGTATGCTGCATCCCAGCAATAGAGAGTTTTTCATTTGAAGTATTTGCATCTCGAACAAATTGTTGTAACTTCTTTTCATCTTCAACACTCTCAATTCGCTTAACTTTTGTCGGAAGTAACCGCCCCGCATCTGCTATAACAGGTTGAGCTAATTGTTTTGTATATGAATGTATAGATACAGTTAGTAAACTTGTATATATCACTAGAGAAATTATTATCTTAGCGCTTTTCAATATATACTCCCCCTTTCAAATAAAGTGTAATATTACACTTTATTTGAAATTATATCATTTGTTTTCAAGTATAGAAAGCTATATTTTCATTAGTAAAGATATCTTTTTCATTTTTTTGTAGCCAATAAATAGCGCGATAAATAAAAAATCAGCACTTCATTATAAAGTACTGATTCCCCTTAAAAATTTACTTATTTCTTCTGCAAATTAAAGTTATGTTCTTCTCCATACCGTACCTCTTTTTTCATATTCCAGTCTTTTTTCAACAGAATACGCTACTTCAAAACCTACAAAACGTTCAATAATCCATAGAGCTAAATCGAGGCCGGAAGTTATCTATTCTTTGCCACTTCATTCAATCTTCTAATAACATAAAATTATTATGTAAACTATTTGCGGGTTTAAACAGGACAAAATTAATTTAAGGCTCCTATAAGGCCCTTTAAAGAATTTTATAGAAATTGAACCTTATCGTATTATTTTCTACTTCATTTCCTCTTAAAAACGAATCTGAAAGGCCATTTTTAATAATAATTGGATATTTTTGTATATAAAAAGACTTATCAACAATATGATAAGCCTTTTAGTTTTTCATCATGTACCGATCTAATTTTTCACGGATTGCTGAAGTAATAAAATCCTCTATTGAAATCTTTTCTTCATTTACAATATTTGAGATAGATTGATACTCTGATGAAGATAGTACAATGCTTTTCGTAACACTATTGCTATCTAAGTAAATACTATTATTGGGGCGTTTTGCTAATTTCCCTTCTATTATATATGGCATAAGAGAGTCGATCCACTCTTGTTGAATTTGTATTGGAACTTGAATGAGCGATTGGCGAATTTCAACGATCCAAAAATTGTGTTCTTCTGAAATTCGAAGGTTTCGTGGTGAGACATATTGCAATAAGAAATCAATTCGCTGAAAAATATCGCTTCGTAAATTGTGTGTTTTCAAAAAGCGAAACTTAACAAATTTTTGATGGTGGCTTCTTGGCTTGTCTGATAATTGATATGCTGCAAAAAAGCCCCCTTCTTTTGCCTGCTGCAATGTCATTTCATTTCCAAATTCATCTGTTACGATAATATCTCCCCGTTTTGGAATGGAGGTTATGCGGGCAATTGTATTCCCTTGTATAAACTTTTGAAATAAAACAACATTATATTTTCGAGAATATGTATAAAGACTATTGGTATCATCTAATTTTTCAGCCAGATTCTTTACATCTTCTTCTTGTACAAACTTTGTTTCTTTATTTCTATGCATTTGAATTGTATAGGACAACTTCTCTTCTTCAATCCATTTCCATAATTGATACATACTAATATGAAACTGTTTACTTGCTTGGTTTAATGTCATTCCTTCTATACATAATTGAGATTGTAATGCAGTAACCTCATTTTTTCGAAACAAAAAACTTCCATCCAATCGCCACGTATCTTTATTAATTGGCGTTAATTTATGTTCCTTCATTAATTTCTTAAATGTGAAATTTGAAATACGTAAATATTCTTTTACCTCATTTGTATCCATATATTGATCGTATGTTTGATCGTACATAAAAATAAATCCTTTCTAATCAAAACTAAATATAATTTATATGAAAATAGAACTTAAAAGATAAATGTTATACAGTATAAATTTATTATATCACATGTAAATACGAAACTATAAGTATATTACAAACATACTTAATTTCTTTTTGTTTTTAAATTAAATTTTATATTATTTTAATTCAACTTACAAAATATAAATTTTACAAATAAATTTTAAACTATAGAAAATGTGTGATTTTCTATGATTTAGAATAAATATTGTATTTTATATACACTCATTTTAAAATAAATAATAGATATATTTTATTTTCTTTCATTCATACTATAAAAGAAATAAATAAGGATTTGATATAACATGACATTTAATTTAATACCAATTCATAATCAATATTCGTTATTACATAGTAAAAATAATAAAGAAAAATTCGCAAATACGATTGCGATTTGGAACGAAGATTTTTTAAAGGAAGCTGAAGATCGAAAAGAACAAAATGAACGTCAACATACATATTCATATGAAGGTTTTTCCGATGAAGAAATTTTGTACTATTATTTAAATCGCCAAACGCATTTTGATAAAGAAAAACGAGTGAAAGATACTTCACGTCTTCTCTATTCTAGAGATTTATCACAATTTTATTTTTTTATTAAAGAACATACGGAATTTTTACAAATGGATGTGAAACATTTCATAGAAGGTAAAGTTTGGATAAATTTACGAAAACGACATATTCGTAATTATCAAAAGTGGCTTGCTGAAGAAGCTATTTCCTATCAATCAAATGAAACTTATAAGCCAGCAACAATAAGTAGAAAGTTACGGATTATACGTTCTTTTTTAAAGTGGTTATATGAAATTGAATACATTAAAGAACCTTTGTACATTGATATACTAAGTACAACGATAACAAAAAAACATAAACCAAGAAGAGAGTTATCTTATGAAGAAGTAAAACAATTGCTTTCCTATTATAAAAATAACCCTATCAATTATGCCCTGCTTTCCATATTAGCAACAACTGGATTACGTGTTGCAGAGGTTGCACATGCAAGATGGGAAGACTTAGAATTTGATGCATTACGCGATCGTTATTATCTTTATGTAAATACAAAGGGGAATTCTGAACGAATTGTACCTATTAATAAAGCTGTATTTGAACGAGTCATTGCTTTCCGAATACGCCGCCGCTTGCCAATTGAGTTAGGAATCCAGCATGGCGGCACAATTTTTCAAACAAAAAATCACAAAGCATATAAAGAAAATTATCTGTCACAATATATTACCAAAATTATAAAAGAAACAGATTTATCGTTTACAAGGAATGAAAAAATAACCCCGCACTTCTTTCGGCATTTTTATGTTCAATATTTATACGATTACAAGAAATTACCTCCACATATCATCGCAGCAACTGTTGGTCATAAAGATGATAGAACAACGAAAGAGAATTATTTGAAGCAACGATTAATGAAAGATCATGACGCTGGTACTTTAATTCACGAGGATGAGTTTTAATTTTCTTTATATATACAAGTTAAAAAAACGACATAAAAATCTCTTTCTTTTTAGAGTAGGACGAGAGTAACTGGCCGTGCAATAGGGCCCTTTTCTGTTACATGCGCGGTTAAAACAAAAGGAGGAAGAGCTATCAAATAAGCTCTCCCTCTTTTAGTTTACAATAATCAAATTATATTAAACTATATCTGTTTTGCTTGCGTCCTTTTCCAGTTTCCTTTATTATATAAGACTTCATAATAAGTGTTGCTAAAGAATCTACTAATGTTTTATACGATAAATTTGATAAAACGAGTAAATCATTTGTATATAGTATTCTATGTTTTTCTAATAATAATAAAATAAGTCGTTCTGACGGCTTTAATACCTCATCACTTTCAAGAATAAAATCAATGTTTTTCACGCACAAATCTCCTTGAAAAAAATTTTAAACGTTTAAATTTCAATATTTATTATGTGAAAATTATATAATAAAATCTCTATTTTGTCTTAATAATTATCTCACAGTATATACTTTATGTTAAAACAAAAAAGAGCCTATACTATAAGCTCTTTTCCATATACATATAAAATTGAATTTCCTTTTCAAAAGTACGCACACCATATTGAAAGCCATGTCGCTCAAGTATTCCTTTTACAATGGCTAAACCTAATCCTGTACCAGATATTTCTTTACTTCTAGATGATTCTAAAACAAAGAAAGGTTCCCAAATCTTTTCAATATCTTTTATGTGTAGTTGATCTACACCATTTCTAATATTAAATAATACTTGTTCTTCTAATTCTTTAAATTCCACGATAATCTTGTAGTTCGTTGTGTATTTAATAGCATTTGTTATGAGATTGTTGAAAATCATTTCCATCTTATTTTTATCAGCAGTAATAAACATCTCACTTTGATTCGCTTCAATATCTATTTTTATATTTTTAGACTGCATTTCGATTTCATACTTTTGTAATATAGAATAAAAAAGCGAGACCACATTAAATGTTTCCTTACTAATAGCATCTCGTTCTATTTTAGAAAAACGTAACAATTCTTCTATCAAATGTGAAATATTATCTGTTTGTTTTATAATCGTATCTACATACGTTCCATCGTCTAATCCATCTTTTATTCCTAAAGAATAAGCTTTTACTAACGATATAGGTGTTTTTAATTCATGTGTAATATTTGCCATAAATACTTTTAAATTTTCATTTTTCTGTGTTAAATCTTGATGAGCCTTATTTAATTTATTGCTCATTACATTAATACTCACTGCTAAATCTTCAATTTCATCATTTGTTTTAATGTTTGCTTTTTTAAAGTTTAGATTTGAAATATCTTTTGCAACATCACTTAATTCTTTTAGCGGCCTTGTTATATTTTTAGATAGCACCCATACTAATACAATCACAAGAACAATTGAAAAACCAAATATATATAGGTTAAATTGATTGATCATTTGTATAATTTCATTAGAATGTGCAATAGAAACACCTACTAAAACAAGCATGTCGTCTTTAGCAATAAAACTAGCAAAGAAGCTGGCTTTCAATTTTTCTTGATCATATAATGTATTCACTTTCCCTCCCTCTTTTACATGTTTTAAATCTTCTTTTACAATCCAAAATTTACTTAGTGTAATTTGTTTTTTTGATAGTCGTTCACGTAAAGACCAATTTATATCATCTGCTGTACTATTAATTGGCACATACACAATAGATATATTGTACTGTTGTTCTATTCTTGAAATATCATTTATAAATTCTTCTTTTGACTGCTGTTTTATTTGAGCTGTAACTTTATTTATTTGCTCTTTCGTTTTGTATAAATTATACTTTGGTAAGAAATAATTCGTTAAAAGTAGTGAAATGGTGAAGATTAAAAAAATTGCAATCGATATACTAATGAATAGTTTTTTACCAAGTTTATTCACTATGTTCCTCCAAACTATATCCTAAACCTCGATGTGTTTTTATAATACCTTCTCCTATTTTTTTGCGTAATCTTCTAATATGAGTATCAACCGTTCTTTCTTCTCCAAAATAATCGAATCCCCATGCCATATCTAGTAATTTCTTTCGTGTTAAAATACTTCCTTTATGATATAAGAAGCATTTGATTAGCTCAAATTCTGTTTTTGTTACATCAAGTTCTTCTTCATCTTTATATATTTTATACTTATTCAAATCTATTTTTATATTTTTGATTCGAACAACTTCGTCTTTATTGAGAAGTTTCTTTGCTCGCGTAATTAAAATTCCTGGATGAAATGGTTTTTTTACATATTCATCTGCTCCGCAATTTAGTGCTGTTAATTCATCATCATTTTCACTTTTTGCTGTGAGCATTAAAACTTTTATACTGGAATTTTTCTTCATTTCTTTACAAACAGATAAGCCATTTATTTTCGGCATCATCCAATCTAAAATTGCTAAATCTATTTTCTCATGATAGAAGGTATGTAAAGCTTCCTCTCCATCTTTAGCTAAAAAAACTTGAAAGCCTTCCTTTTCAAAATAAGCTTTTAAAATTTTCAACATATCTTGTTCATCATCAGCAATTAATATCCTCATATTGTTCCCCCGTATACAATACATATATTTTACTAATTATACTCTCTCATTTCTTCTATTTCCATTTATGATTATAATTAGTGTTTGTTACAGCAAAATGACAAATAAAAAAGAAAAAGCCCCTTATTTTTAAGAGACTTTTTCCTTCTTATATTTCATTTAAGAAAAAGATAGCTAATGTTCCCGGACCGGCGTGGGCTCCTACAGCCGCACCAATCGAATTTACTACAAATACTTTGCATCCAAATTTTTCAGTAATCATTTCTGTTAATATGTTTACACTTTCTAAATCATCGCCGTGTGAAATTCCAATTGTTTGATTTTCAAGGTCTTTACCCCTTGTTTCCATAATATCTACTATATGTTGAAATGCTTTCTTCCGGCCGCGTATTTTTTCTAGCGGAATAAGTTTTCCCTCTTCTACATTTAAAATAGGCTTAATATTTAATAAACCACCTATAAACCCTGCTACTTTACTTAATCGTCCACCACGAACTAAATATTGTAAATCCGCAACAGTAAATATGTGTTCCATATGCTTAGTCATAAATGCAATACGATTTAATACTTCCTCTTTTGTTGCTCCGTTTTGTGCCAGTTTGGCAGCTTCTAATACAACTAATCCTTGACCAATTGATATACATTTTGTATCAATAATATCTAAAGAAAAATTAGGATATGTTTCTTTTACTTCCTCTTTTACAAGAACAGAAGATTGATATGTGCCAGAAAGCTCGGAAGAAAAAGCTATATAAATACAGGTAGCATCTTGTTTTGCGTATGTAGTAAATACTTCTTGAACTTTTTCTAAAGAAGGTAATGATGTTCTATATACTTTTCCTTCTCTCATATTTCGAAGTAAGTCAATCGGATCTAGTGTTATCCCGTCAAAAAATTCATTTTCTTGTTCATCATATACACGAAGAGGGATAACCTCTATATCATAAGTATGAAGCAGTTCTTTCGGTAAGTCCGCCGCACTATCTGTAATAATTTTTATTGTCATTGTTCGTTAAACCTCAATTCTTTTATAAATACATAACAGTCCGATTCGTCTCCTCTAAATTATATATGCAATACAAAAATTAAGAAAGGGAAAAATTATATATATAACATTTCTACTATATTGTATTCACACAAGGAAGCAACAATGAATTTTTTCTAAAATATATATCCATTTTAATTTTCCGACATCTTTGTCTAGCTCTGCCTTCTAGGCCCTCATGTCTAAGAACCTTCCACACAAGAAGGTAAAAAACACCTTCTGTGTGAAAGAACCTTAGCCAACGGGCCTAAACAGTCGGCTCCGCTTTTCTTTGTAAGTCGTTGCTATGCAGAATACAACATAACCTATACTCGTTTTTTCTTTTTGTTTTAAACCTTGTATGTGGTAAGACCGTTTCTATGCGCGGCCAGATGCTCCCCTTAAAAAGAAAGAGGGTATGTCATTTTTTAACTTGTATAAAGTGAAACTTCCATCCGATGGGGGGTTCTTCATCCCCCTCGGATAGAAAGCTCACCCAATCGGGCTTTTACGGGCAGTAAGACCCCCACGAATATCGGGATAAATAAAAAAACGATAAAAGTTTATAGAATTGTATTACTTTTTATTTATAGCTATGTTACTGTTTCATGTTTTTCATAAAAAACGTTATAATAATATATAGCCTCTTAGATTAAGAAATAAAGGAGAATAGAATATGGCTAAAATTAAAGTATATCAACCGAAAGAAGAGCATGTAGATGCAGTAAAAAATATAATTGATGTTGAGGAATTAAACCCATCAGCTACTGATTTACAAAATTTATATGCATGTGTATTAGAAACTGAAGATATGTCTTTACCTGAATCTTACATCGAAGAAGATATTTTAATCGACTCTGTTGAAGGAATGGTAAATGCTTCAGCAAATAAAGTAAAAAATTTAGGAACGTATGATGTAATTGAAGTACATACTAAGGGTAAGAAATTACAAATTTTATTATTAGCAGATGAAGAATACGAAATTATTGAAGAATAATTCCAGTTTGTAGTTTTTGAATCATTAAAATAAAAGCACTCTCTTCATATGAAGGGAGTGCTTTTATTCAATTTACTCAAACTTTTCTCTAAATCTTGAGGTTAAACACGGAATATTAGTTGAACCAATCGGGCTTTTACGGGCAGTTTATCTCCCACCTAACTTCTTGAAAAAAGTGGAAGTGTCTCGTTCAGAATGTGAGGGGAATGGAGCTTCTGACGTAGAGGGGTTTTTTACCTCGTAGGAAGAAGCGAAGCCACCGAACATTCTAGCCACTGGAGCTGGACAATGCTTTCGCTGAATTTTGAGGTGGGAGTATTACTGCCCGTTAATACGGGATAAAATAGCTCTTAAATCATGTTTTTCAGTACTCCCGCTATATTTGTTTATATTCTTTCACAATTGATTGATCTGCATTTTTGTAACTTTCGTGATATTCTACCACACCGATTTCACACTCTGGACCAATCGTAACATTGTTACCTCGAACAACATCAGCTTTTGTGTATTCAAGATAAACCTCATCCCCTTCGATTATATTGGCATGAAGATATCCTCCGTGTTTTGAGAAAGGAAAAAACGATGATTTTTTTTGAACTGTAATTTTCTCGCCGCCTATTTCTTTTACATTGCTGTGCTCATATCTTAGAATGATATTAATATTTCCCGCATTCAGCATATCTGTAATCGTAAGGCCTCCATTTAATGTGAAATTCTCTGCTTCTAAGTTTCCTTTCACATTTATTCCACCTGTTATATCGATCTCTTCACCAGTAAAATTTTCACCAATGTCAAACATCCCTCGTACTTTTGTACGTTTCACTTTTACCGGACCACTAACTTCAAGATTACCGTTAACTTTCACATTTTCTGAATGCAAATCTCCACGAATTTTCGTCTCTCCAAACACAGTTACCATGTGTGCTTTTACATTTCCTTGCACTTCACTCGCTCCATACGTCTTAAACGCATCGCAATCAATATCATCCAAAATTGTTCCTTCTCCGCAAATTTTGACATTTTTGTAGGTACCGCCTGATGAATTACCAGAACCATTTAAACTAAGGTTATACTGTTCTTTCATGCTATCTTTCCCTTTCTATTAAAAATTTAAATTTTTCGACTTTCTTTTACGTTAGCGTTTTTATCGATTGTACAAACCCCTGTATATTCAATAAGATTAATTTCACAATTTGGTCCAACCGTAACATTGTTACCTCGAATTGTGTTCGTGTTTGTATACTCAACTATAATATTGTCCCCTTCTATTAACTCTGTTTCCATTCGAGGAGTAAACATTGTTTCGAAGAGCCAACTTAAAGCGGATTTCTTATATTTTATGTTAATCGTTTGACCGCCTATTTCTTTTGCTTTACATTCTCCGTGCATATCAATAAAAATATCATCTGCACTCAATAAGCCACCCACGATAAATTGTCCTTCTGAATTGAATGTATCTACTTCACAATTCCCATCAATAATTGCTTTACCGCGAATATTCATATCCTCACCAGATACATTTCCTCCGACTGTTCCTTTACCGGAAATTTTTATTTTCTTTACAACCGCATCCTGTTGTATACTGCCGCTGCCTTCAATGCTCATTTGCATGGCATCTATTTTTCCATTTATCTTTCCGGAACCACTTATTTTTACTGTCTCAGCTTTTATATCTCCATTTACATGACCAGAACCGTTACATTCGAAATCCACACATTCTAAATCCCCATTTACTGTCCCTCTTCCGTTTAATTGTACATTGCGAAACTGCCCTCCGTTCGACATTCCATGTCCATTAATTAATAAGTCATCTGTTTTCACTACTTTCCCTCCATCATAACAACTTTGTTTTTAATTCTTCTGTACAAATCATTAAAGGTAAACGTATAACAATTTTAGTACCCTGATCAAAATATAAATCCTCTACACTCGAAAGTAAGAAACATGTTGAAATACCTAACTTTCGAATAAAAATAAGCTCACCATGTTTGTTCTTCATCATTTCATAGTGCTCATTTAAAACATGTAAAACCATTCTTCCTTCTTCAAGGCTAATCTCTCCAGACTGAAGTACTTTTTCTAAAATATAAATAAAAAGGATTTTTGCAAAACGAAATTTATTCATTTCTTGATTTTGCTCTATAAAAAAACTGACCACTGATTCTGAAGCAATCCCGCGTTTTACAATTTCTTCCTTTGTTAAACAAACCTCATTCACATTTGGTGAAAACATATCCGCCAAATCATCAAGAGATAAATTTTCTTTCATCGTTTGAATTTTTTCGATTCTATCTAAAATCTTTTCTTTAGGAAAAAACGTCTCCTGCCCTGTAAACGTGGATTTTCGCACAAACCAATCTTCTGGTATTAAGTTTTTTCTTTTCCACCTATATAGCTGACCATAGGAGATTCCAGTAAGATCTAGCAAATCTTTTTTCGAAATTAAGTCCTGACTCAAAATTTTTCTCTCCCTTCTTTTTATTCAATGTAACATAACACTGTTACGCTGTAAAGGTGCGTTTTCCCATTTTTATGAAAAATAGACTGCAATCCGCTCTTTTAAAAGAAAAAACCCCTCATTTCATCGTATGATAATCGACGAAATGAGGGGTTATGAGCACTTTACTTTGTTACGTTATATGTATGCTTAAACCATATATGATAAAAGTTAATCCAGCCCTGGGAGTTAATTGTTACATTTTGTATAGTCTCATGCGTATGTATCGTCATATAATTTCGATACAAAGGAATGATATGAATATTCTCTAGCAGCTCCTGTTCTGTTTCCCCTAACAATTGCATACGCACACTCCGGTTCTGTTCCTTAAATACACGTTTCAACTTTTCATTTAAATTGAAAGAACTATGCTGATGAAGAAAACTATTGGTCGTTAGTAGTAAATATAGATAACTTAATTCAGCGTGCTCGCTTATTGTAGCACTATCATGAATCAAATCAGCTTCTTGTATTGTTCGAAATGTAAGAAGTTCGTGTGCATCTAAAAAAGATAATTCTATTTTAATTCCATACTTAGCACATTCCCTTTGAATCCAATGTGAATCCTCAACATGATCTTGCTCTTGAAAGGTACATAAATATAATGTTTCTCCGTTATATCCACTATTTCCTAATAACTCTTTGATTGAACTTTCTTTACTTATTTCATTGGTTTTTCCTAATAACAGATTCGTCGCTGCTTCTTTGCGTTCACCTTTTAAATCGTTTAATATTTGCATGCCATTGATAATCTGTTTTAATGCTTGTCGAAAAACCATATGTTGCATAGGACCTTGTTTTTTTGTATTGAGTGTTATATATGTTACGTTCGCTTCTAATTGAGACATTTCTTTTTGAACGTTCTTTCTATCATGCTGTAAAGAATCTAATAAAACTTCATAGCCGCTATGACTACTTATATCTTGTGAATACCAAAGCTCAATACGATCAAGAAATGGGCGCTCACGAAAATACAAAGGATTTACTTCTAAAATAAGTAGTGCATCATTATTTTTAACGAGTTTGAATGGACCTGTTCCATTTAATATGTATTGATTATTCTCCTTTGCATGCGATTCGGAAATAATAGAACAATGTTCTCCACCTAAAATATGTAAAAATAATTCATTTTCTCTTTGTAAATGAATTTCAATCGTATATTCATCTACAATATGTATTCTTTCAATATCTTGTAGCATCCAACGATAAGGATTGTCTTTTGTACTTAAAAAACGAGTGAAAGTATACTTGACATCGCGAGCAGTAAACAATTTTTGATTATGAAAATGAACGCCTTTGCGGAGATAAAATGTCCATATTTTATATGTATGATTGTATTCCCAATAAAAAGCGAGGCGCGGTTCAACTTCATTCGTTATTTCATTATAATGAACAAGCGTATCACAAACATGCTTAACAATGTGACACTCAGAACGAAGAGTTACATACATAGGATCTAGACATGTAATTGGTTGTATGCGCATGTTTAAACGTAAAACATCGATTCTTCCTTGCGGTGAATGTTCAATGTGGTATCCAAAAAGTGTATCAATCCAAATTTGAAATTGTTCTATTATGTAGGGAAAATGCTCTGCATATGTTTGAATGAAATTTTTTCCACTTTTAATTTCGCCTTGCTTTACAAGTTCTTTTCCTTTTTCAAAAATAAGCGTTGCCGGATTTTGTAAAAAAGCGATTTTCGAGCGATTTCCTCTTCCGCGTCCTGGAAACCAACTAATCCATTGTATTTCTTCTAGTTTTTTTATTGTGAATTTGCTATTTCGATCTGTACAATATAATGATTTTGAAATGTCTTGCAGCGATATTTCTATGTTTTCACTAAGTTCTTTCCCCTTTGCATAATGCAGCCAAAGTTGTATGTAATGGTCCAAAATGATCATGCATATCCCCCTAAAAGATGAAAAATTTCTTTGCTTCATTCTACTCTTTTTCCTCTTTCCTTTCCATCATAAAATTTCCATATAGAAAGGAGAGAATGAAATGATGACATTTGCAAAACGTTACAGTAAACCTATATGGATTCGGTTATTTGGAGAGCTATTAACAAGTATAACAGGAGCAATGCTCGCACTAATTTTTATCATATATGTAAACAAAGCATTAAATGGAAACGCCTTGTTTACAATGTTACTTTTTGGGCTGCAACCGCTTAGTGAAATTATCTTTACACTTTTTGGCGGTAGCATTACAGATCGATATGGACGAAAAAAAATTATTCTAACTGGACTATTATTACAAGCATGCGCTATGACTGGTTTTATTTTTGCCGAATCCGTTATACTATTTGCTCTCTTTTACATTATGAATGGTCTAGGGCGTTCTCTTTATATTCCTGCACAACGAGCACAAATTGCTGATGTAACAGAGAAAGAAAAGCAAGCCGAAGTATTTGCTCTCATTCAAACAGTTGGAGCAGTCGGAGCAATTATTGGTCCTGCACTTGGATATCTATTCTACAATGATAATCCAATTATTCTTTTTATCTTAGAAGCTACTGCTTTATTTCTCTATTCTATTCTTGTGTGGGCACAACTTCCAGAAACTGCTCCCCTATTACAACATGATGAACAAAAAACTACACCTACGAATTGGAGAAATTTTTTATCACAACATTTTAGTGTGTTTGGACTTATGATCTTTATGTTGCCGATTAGTTTTTTCTACGCTCAAATAGAAACAAACTATCGAATATATGCCGAAAAAGAATTATTCACAAATTTTATGTTTGTTTTTACTTTCATGGCTTCATGTAAAGGAATCATGGAAATTGTTTTGCAAGTAGGAGTCGTAAAATGGGCAGAGAAATTTTCTATGCAAAAAATTATTGTTATCTCTTATGTTTGTTATACGATTGCTGCGATAGGCTACGGCTACTCTCATACATTATGGTTACTATTTTTCACAATACTTATTTTAACAATTGGAGAAAGTATAGCTTTAAATCATCTGTTACGTTTCGTTTCCGAATTAGCCCCGGAACATATGCGAGGGATTTATTTCTCTATTTACGGTACGCACTGGGATATTTCACGAATGCTTGGTCCAGCAGCTGGAGCGTTATTATTACAACACTTTAGCGGGAGTTTCTTATTTAATATTTGTGCCGTTTTTCTTATTATTGGCGGCACCTGCCAATATCTCTTTATAACTTATATTCTTAAACAAGACAAAGCAAAAAGGCTGTCCGCATAAGGAGCAGCCTTTCTTATGTAATTAAGCTTCAATCTCTTTACCGTCTTCTACGATGTGATATTATATGGAGAACGAATTAACTATTTAACATTCATTTTATCTATTTGTAATATTACATTTTTATCAATGACATATCAGTAAGAACGCATATGATCCATCCAATAATCCTCTCCTCTAATTATTTATAAAAAACACTTCCGATAATGTTATGTTAACTTTACATGTATACAATATGCAAAAAGAAAACATCATAAGGATCGAAATTCTCCCTGATGTGAAATCATTCCCCTACTTACTTTCCACTAGTAACATATTCATAATGATAAAAAATGATTGACCTTATAATATCTCCCCTCTTTTACACCAAAATAGACTCCTACCTCTGGGGATTTATCCGTTACCAACATTCGCCTGTCTGAATTAACTATAATGTAAAAATAAAAACAAGGGAGACCCATGTATGAAATCAGATGATTCGATGGTTTCCTAGAAAGGATGAATGCATCTTGTCTTTTCCAAATATCCCTAATATCACACCTACTATTTCTATTTCTACTGCACAGACGATTCCATTGCTTTTAAGCTCTATTGCTCTAGAAGAATTAGCTTTGGCTCATATTATCAATGCGGAGGCAGAGAAGCTTCAATTTGTTTTAGGAACATTACCGCCGGGAAGAACTACACTTTCTCCTCCAGTAGTTACGATATCTAATCTTCTTACTGTCGACTCAAGTGTACAAAGAACCCTTCGCGATGTCATCAAAAAGGAAATGCTGCTTGAGTTCAAATTTGAAAATGTTCTGGATCTATTAGCAACTGTATCTCCTCTCCCTCCTCCATCCACAACAACGATTACCCTGAACGCTAATCCAACTACTATTAATATAATAGCGCCTATTCCCTCAACTCTTTCTGGTCAAGTGTTGGTGAATGGAAGTCCCCCTCCAACAGGTACACCGGTTTCCTTTACAGTAAGTGATCCTATTCTTGGTACTATATCTTCTAACCCTGCTCTTACAGATCCATCTGGCTTTTTTACGGCAACTTTCTCATCTAGTTTTTTACCTGGGACAGTAAACATTACCGCTTCTGCTTTGGGAGGAGTCAGTGCCCCCGTCACTATTACTATTTCTTGATGAATGCTTACAACTCTTTCTAGTCAAGTGTTAATTGATGGAAGCGTCCCTATTGTCAGTATTCCTGTTGCTACTACTGCTGCTTCAGGTAATTTTACCGCTACTTTTATAGTCATTGACGGGCCTGAATTAGTAATTGTTACTGCTATACTTCTTACCTTAGGAACAAGGACCATTAATATCAGCATTACCATTATTGACTGCGATTAACTATTATTTTATCTACTGCTGGATATGTAGTGAATGATTCCATAAAAGAATTTAATACTACTTTTTCTAGACGGGCATTGATTGATGATAGAAACAAAAAACGAGCTGAATGAATATTAGCTCGTTTTTTATATATAACAGAGATTTTACTAGCAAGATGCATATTTTATATTTTAAAAAGATGACAGAATCTTGAACCTTGTTTGAACGCGACTTCATTTGGATAACTAATGTTTGCAAATACCATAAAATGCGGTTTCCAAAATGTTAGAAACCGCATTTTATCAAGGTTTTAAGCTTCAATCTCTTTACCATCTTCTACGATGTGATAAAGTAAATGAGCTAAATGATGAATTGGACCATATTCTTCCTCTTCTTCATCAGTTTCACCTTGGAATTCAAGATCATTTAAATACAGGGCTACAAATTGATAAAATAGTTTTAAATCAAAACCGTAGCACGCGCTTGGTTCTTCTTGATCCCCTTCATATTGAAGCATTAAATATTGCTCATTACCTTCAGCATCTTCTGCATCAAAGAAGACAAAAAACCCTACATTTGTATCTAAATCAAACAGATGACGTGTACCGCCTTCTGTTGCTTTATTAAAGTCATCTTCATTTAATTTATAAACAGTCGTTGCTTTTGCGTTATCTTCTTGATGAAAATTAACTGTAAAATTTTTCATGTTGACACCTCCAAATGTTATGTCACTAGCATAACAGATTTATCAATATAACACAAAATGAAAAAAGGACTGTTTACTCAAGTAAACAGTCCTCATACTTTACTTTTTCATCATGCGAAGCAAAAAGCTAACAATAAAAATAAGAATAACGGAACCAATTAAAGCTGGGACAATAGAAAAACCACCAATCACAGGGCCGAATTTGCCAAGAAGTGATGTACCTATCCAAGATCCAATAATCCCCGCAATAATATTACCAATTACACCACCAGGAACATCTTTTCCAATAATCAAGCTAGCAAACCATCCTAAAATGCCGCCAATAATTAATGACCATAAAAATGCCATGCGCTGTTTCCTCCTTAAAATTGTAAACATATCAAACGTGTAATTACTTATCTTTAGTTATGCTACATTTTTATGGAAAAATACGCTAAAATGTTCATATAATATTGTTATTTTTTAAAATTAATAACAATGTCTTCTAAAACAAAATTCTTCTCTTCACCAGATTTTTCTGGCACTGAAATCTTCTTTTCTTTCCCTCCTGCCATTTCTACTCCACCATGATTACTAGGGGTGTGAATTCGCAAATTAACATGGGGCGTTATAATTAGTTTTGTTGCATTTTTATCAAGCTTTTGAAAAGTTTTACTCCAGCTAATATTATATGGATCTTTCCCTGTCCCTCCGTTTCCTTCCCCCGAATATTGATTTCCTAAGTCATCTTTAATTTCTAACTCTACATCCACATCATCCCATTTCTTTCTAACTTCCTTAGTAACCTCTTGGTTGTAGTAAACAATGAATGACATTGGTGTTATTGCTAACTTTTCCATATTTACTTTCACACCATCTTTTTCTGTACTACCACTAATTGATTTTTCATTACTATCGATTGCTTTTAAATGAAAAGCGAAATTCCAGTTGCCTTTAATTTCTTTCTTTTGATCCGGAATTGTTATGCCTTCTACATTCCATCTTACATTTATAGAATCCTTTTTATTTGGATTATGATGAGTAGTTGTCATTAAGCCTACATACTTATTTTCGCCAACTTTTGAAATTTGAGAACTTCCTGTCATTCCGTTTGCATCCATTAAATCCAAATTACCTAATACATTAGGTTTATCTCCTAAGTCTTGCTCACTTTCAATAGAATACGTTACTGTTGTTTTTTTTCCATCAAAAATCGCATCATTAATCGTAACTTTAATGCCTTTACTTTCTTTTGTCATATTCATTTCAGTGGAAAACTCTTTATAACGATCATAAAGACCTGTTCTCCCATTATCTAAAAATCGAAAAATGTCACCTATTATAGGTAAACTCCCCGCATAAGTAGGAAACGCTAATCCGAAAGTAGTAGCTGATAAACCAACAATAACTGTAGCTGCAGCGATTTTTACTTTCCAACTTTTTGTATGTTTCTTCCTATGTATGGATTGTTTTAAAGTACGTTTCATGTTTGCCTTTTCAAATTCTGTTGCTTCCATCTCCTCAAACTCTGTTTCGTCTATATTTATATCATTTAATAATTCATAAATATCCTTCATACCACACTACCTCCCAAATTAAGATTTGTAGCAGTTTTATGGAGCTTCTTTTTCCCCCGATAAATCCGATTATCTACAGCTGCTCTAGTTAAACCAAATTTTTGTGCTATATCTTCCGTCTTTAAACCTAGAAGAAACTTCATAATAAAAATCTCTCTATCCATCGGTTCTAACTGATTCATTAACTTTATGAGTTCATTTCGATCTTCTACTAAAATTAGTTCATCTTCTGGTGACTTTTCGCCATTTAAATCCATATAATTTTGAGGAAGTTCTATATTTTTAGCAGCCTTTCGGTAATAATCAATTGCTTTAAACTTCGCAATCGCACAAATCCATTTCTTAAAATCGGTTTGATCTCCATGAAACTTTTTCGAATTGTTCCATATGGACAAAAAAACATCATTTATACATTCTTCTATGACACCTTTGTTTTCAAGTGGAGCAAGAATTTTATAAGTAATTCCTTTTATTAGTGGCAAATACATATCGACTATGAATTCGAGCGCGTCTTCTTTTTGTCGCTGTAATCGCCGAATAAAATTTGTATGAGTAGACTTCATGTGACAACTCTCCTTACATTTTTGTAAAAGCTTTTACACTCTATATAACGTGTGAAAAAATTTTTTCTCTCACAATAACTGTAAAAAATCCCTTTTATTTTGGATGTGAATTTTGTAGCTTATCAATTTCAGATACTTCTTTTTTCATTTTGATTATAAATTTAAAGGAAACTATAAAAAAATATGTGGAAGAAAAGAATACGGTATTTTGTTGTTGTTGATTTTTTTTCGTAAAATGTATGATTAAAGAAAAAGACCGCTTACAATAAATGTTAAGCGGTCTCTGTATATTTTTCACATTGTACAAAGGAGTACATGGCGATTATTTATTAAAAAATATCTCTCTTTCCCCAGAAATCCAAGGTTGTAAATTCTCCTTACTTTCTTGCATCAATCGATTCACTAATACATCATGCCATATGTAATTTTCTAATAGAGACACATGTACAGGATCATCTGTATAAAAGGTATTTCCATTTTGTTCTACAGGATGGCCATAAATCATTTCCTTGCCGTCAATAGATATAATAAACCACTTCTTTTCTCCGATGTTATCTACGTAATCGGTTTTACGATGAATAACTAAATTTGGTAATGGATTCTCAACTTGAAAAACAATGCCCTTTAGACTACAAGTTTTTTGCATCTTTTGTAAATCTTCTTCAAGTTTTTCATACATCATATCCCACATAGAAATTATAATTCTGCTTTGAGCACGGCGAAGGAGAATACGACAAAATGAAAGTATTGTTTCTTCTCCCTTTATAGTAGTAACACGCGGATCAGCTTTTGGCCTTTGATTCTCAACTGCTTTTAATTCTTGTTGTACAGATGTATATGTATCTTCCCATTTTTGTTTAATTGATTCTAGAAATACCTCAACAGGCAGAGGAGAATATTGTGCAGCCTCATTTACTTCTTCTTTCATCACTACACCCATTTTTTCCAGTCCTTCTAACACTTCATATATCCGAGCGCGAGGAACACCAGATTGTTTACTTACTTGATAAGCGCTTGATGCTCCTAAATATACGAGGGCTACATACGCTTTCGCTTCGTATTGATTAAAACCTAGCGACTGAATTTTTTGTAAGATTTTTTCCATAATAACCTTCCTATATAAGCGTTTAAAATAACAGTAAACATTTAGCTACTAAAACTAATAGTATCGTTAAACAACCGTTTAGTAAATGATTTCTATGGTGTTATCAATTATATTCATACAAGTTGAAACACTGACATAAAAACCTTTTCTTTTAAGATGGGCGAGAGCATCTGGCCATGCATAGGAGCAGTCAGTGCCTTTTCCTGCCACGGGCAAAGGTTAAAACAAAGGAGGAAAGCAAGTGCAGAGCACTTGTTTTCTCCCTGCCAGCGACTTATATGTTAAAAAATCAAGATGGGTTTAAATAATTTAATTCATCAACTTTCCTCATCAGTCATTATTTTTAAATTTTTCATTCACAAATACTTATGATTTTGCTAACATATATTTAGTCACTACTTCAATAGTGACTAAATATCAAATCCTTTCGCTAAAAACAAATTTATATTATAGGGAGTAGTTATTATGGAAGATATAAACTTATACACATTAGCTTTTTTAGTACTATCTGGTTTTTTAGCTGCATTCATTGATTCAGTAGTTGGAGGCGGTGGTTTGATTTCTATCCCGGCCTTACTGTTTACAGGATTGCCACCTTCAACAGCAATTGCTACAAATAAATTGGCAAGTTCAATGGGAGCTTTAACAAGCACTATATCGTTTATGAAATCAGGAAAAATAAATTTTCGACTTGTATCTAAATTATTCCCTTTGACTGTTCTTGGCTCGTTTTTTGGTGCATATGTGGTAAAACATATTTCCTCACAAGTATTAAAACCGTTAGTGTTAGTATTATTAATTGCAGTTGCTATCTATACAATTCTAAAAAAGGATTGGGGAAAAGATTCCAAATATGAAGGAATGAGCCGGAAAAGAGGAGCGGTCTTTGCGATAGCAGTATTTATGATTGGATTTTATGATGGATTCTTTGGAGCTGGAACTGGTTCGTTTTTGCTATTTTCCTTTTTAATGATTGGCTTTGATTTTATTCAATCAGCCGGCAATGCAAAAGTTCTTAATTTTGGTAGTAACATTGCCGCTCTCATCATGTTTTTATACTTAGATATCGTGAATTTTTCATATGGAATTCCGATGGGGATTGCGATGATTTTAGGAGCTCTTGTAGGCTCCAACTTCGCGATTAAAAAAGGTGTATCGTATGTCAGAATATTATTTATCGCAGTAACTCTCTTTTTAATTGGAAAAAACATTTTAGATTATCTACATCTTATTTAATTCATGAAACAATAAAAGTCACTCTCTCTTTAAAATAGAAATAGCGACTTTTATTGTTGCATTTAAAATCCTTTCGCGTACTTCTTGTGCTGAGCAATATTGTTCTTTATCAGCTCCATACGATCTTGTCCAAACTGTTCTACTAATGCATCAGCAGCTCCCAAGCTACAACAGCTTCCGCTACTACACTTGCTGCTAATACAGCGCAGCTATTTGAACGTTCAATACTTGCTTGAAACATTTCCTTCCATTGCTTTTTGCTGCATCAATTGCTTCCATCATCGCTCTTTCTGCTTCTCAATCTAAACAACGAACGGGCGAATGTTCTGTAATGATTTGTATCTCTGCTAATGATACATTCAAAACTTGTTTCGCATTTACATAATTTTCGTTAGAGGAAGTGAAATGAGCTTACACATCCAAACTGTTGATGATAGCTAATATTTGATGATCTGTCCATTTACCATTAATCTTTACATTTTCTTTAGCTATACCTTCTTTTTTAAACCCTACTTTTTCTAATACACGAATAGATGCTATATTGTCAGGCATAGCTCCTGCTTCAATTCTATGTAGTTTTAATTCTCTAAAAGCAAAGTCTACAACAAGTTGAAGAGCTTCTGTTGTATAGCCCTTTGTATTATGCTCCTTATCTAAAGTAAATCCCGTATAACAGCTTTGGACATCTCCCCTAGCAATTTGAGTTAATGAAATGTCTCCGATAAGTTTATCAGTTACTTTTAAAAAGATTCCAAAAGCATATATTTGCCCTTCATCTTTCTTTTTTAATGACCGTTCAATGCGTATTTTTTGGTGTTCTTCTGTATAAAAGACTTCTGGGAGTAATGGGCAAACTCGTTGAAAAAATTCGCGATTTCTAGTATGTAACTTAGCTAACTCGCTGGCGTCAGAAATCTTGTAAAGTCGAAGATATATTTGTTGTCCTACTAGTTTCATAAAACCCCTCCGATATCCCTTTCATACAATTTTATCATGGTTAATGAAAGGAAAAATTGATAAATATCGTATTCATTTCAAGTTACCATAACATATTATTATTGGTAGCCCCAAAAAAGACTCACTCCTTATATAAAAATAGATAAGGAGTGAATCTTTTTTTATTATGAAATTCTAATTTATTTACCAAATAGACGACTCCAAAGTGATTTCTTCTGTTCTGAAGCTGCTATTAGGCGCTTACTATCTTGTATTTCTCTTAATACTTGCATTAATTGAATATCTCTTTGTTCTTCTCTTATTATTCTTTGAGCATCACTTTCCTGTAAAAGTTTACTTTGTTGGTCCAATCTTTGAATTAACTCTAAATTAAGTTGTTCTAATCGTTCTATACGTTCTGTTAATGCTTTTATGTGTTCTGTATCTGCTACGCTATCTGTAGCAACAGTTGCTATCTCATTTTTTCCAACACTTGTCATTGCTAGATTTATAGCCTGTTCTAGCGTTACGTTCTTTTTGTTCATAGCTGTTACTAATCGTTCTATAGTTGCTACGTCTTTATGATAAACGCAGAGAAGGGATAGCTTAATCGCTATCCCTTCATTTTAATTTCACTATCTAATCCCATTGGTTGAAGAAAGTTGTTGTCTGTTTTTATTGAGTGTCTTCGTCGCTTTTGTACTCCAAAATATCACCTGGTTGACAATCCAAAGTCTTACATATCGCTTCTAATGTTGAAAAACGAACCGCTTTTGCTTTCCCATTTTTCAGAATGGAAAGATTCGCCATCGTAATCCCAACCCTCTCCGAAAGCTCCGTTACGCTCATTTTTCGTTTTGCTAACATCACATCAATATTAATAATAATTGCCATATCCTCCACCTCAGACCGTTAAATCATTTTCTGATTTTATATTAATAGCTTCTTGTAAAAGTCTTTGGAGAACAGCAGCAAAAACGGCGATCACCATAGAGGCGAAAATAATGACCAATCCGATTGGTATGATACTTGGAGGGTCAACTTTTTCCGCCATGAGATAGTAGAGTGGCATACCTAGCAAGTACAAGGTACTGATCGTGATGGCACAGTATTTTATATTCTTTAAAGCCTTTACCGATAATTCCGAGAACGCTCGGTTCTTATCAATATAACTTAAAAGTTTAAAAGCTTGATACAGAGCAAAGTAAAAAGGTATCGCTGCCGCGTACATATCGATTAAAACGAGAGATTTCATATAAGCAATATCTGGATACAATTCTCCAGCAAAATTCCCGATCTTAGGCACCAAAAATATGCACAATGCAAGAACTGGGATTCCTATAAAAATAACAGCTAGCTTTAAAAAGAGTGTCGTAACTTGTTTCATAAAAAGCACCTCGCTTATTTAATGACAACATGATCTTATCATATGATTTATCGTTTTACAATAAATTTGTATTGTTTTTTATTATATTATTATTGTTATTGAAATATCCTTTTAATTTTGACAAAAATAAAAAGCATTTCTCATTACAAAGAACTGCTCTTACTTTAAATTGAATCAATCGATAAAGCCTATAAGAAATTTATTGAAGAATTTAAGGCTATTCCTGAAGAGTTGAGAGATAAACATATCTCCGAAGTGGACAAATCTCCTTCTGAAATACTTTCTTATCAATTGAGGTGGATTAATTTGTTGTTATCATGGGAAAAAGACGAACAAGGTGGACTTTATCAATCTTTTTATGAGCAATACGAGATTTTAACCTTAAAACAACAGGAGGAAGAATTGACAAAGTTAGTCCGAATACACCTCTTTTATAAAGTGAAACTTTAATCAGTGGGGGTTTTCTTCATCCCCCATTGATTATCAGCCCTCACCAATCGGGCGCATGCCAGCAGTTTATCTCCCACCTAACTTCTTAAGAAAAGCGGAAGTGGCTCGTTCAGAATGTGAGGGGGATGGA
>NZ_JBITWA010000020.1:0-64490 GCF_044543425.1 Bacillus sp. NPDC077411
TCTTAGACTAATTCGTTAGCTATCAAAAGTAACGACTAACCGAGAAGCCCCCACTTCAAACAGTCCGTAAGGACGTTAAGTGGCGGGTAGTTCACGTTGTAATTATTCAGTAAAGGACACGCCATAAATAAAAGGTAGCGTATGATTCCCAGTTTTTCCATGGAAACGATATTTCTAAGATTTCATCTTTCGTAGGCTTTCGGTCCATATTACGTAATATTTTTATCGAATTAATAAGACCCACATCATCGATTGGAAAAGCTGTCTGGAACCTGAGGCAGCGCATTAGAACATAATTGGCTGTCCAAGGACCGATGCCTCGTATTTTAATTAAGTTTTTTTCAGCATCTTTAAAGCTCATTTTCATTAGTTTCTCCTTCGATAATTCTCCACTTGCCATTAACCTGGCAATTCCAATGATATATTCACTTTTTTTTACCGTCATTTTAATATCTGCTAGGTCAGTAGGTGTTAACAGTGCAATTCGTTCGTACGGTGGGAACACCCAATACTTTTTACCATTCCATTCGATGGAATCGCCAAATCCTTCTACAAATTGCTTCTTTAAGGAGTACGCGAACGCTAAGTTAATTTGTTGCCCTAAAACTCCCCAACATAAAGCTTCAAATAAGTCGGGAATGCCGACGACTCGCAAACCATAGAATTTTCGGGCAGGCATTTTAAGTAATGGATCTGCTTTTGCCATTTCATAAAATGGGGTTAAATCGTTATCAAGATCAAGCCATTCACGAATATATTTTACAATCTCTTCCCGTTGCCACTCTTCAATGGGCCTAGAATCATTTAAGAACTGAATAATCATTTGTTTATTATCAATTACTCTTACCTGTACCAAGGACCGAATTCCCCCAATGGCTATGACTCTTGTAATGATACCGTTCTCGATTTCATACATGCATTCATTTTTTCCCCTTGTTAGATAGCCTAGGTTAGCATTTATGTCAAACTCTTCAGGTAATGTAATAATAATATCATCATTGACTTCATGCCATTTCACTTTTTCATCCCCCTCATCTTAATACTATCTCCTATAATATTCACAAAATAATTAGAAGGAAAACTCACACTGATTGAAGTTTTACTTTATCACATAATAATCTTGATTAATTTCGTTATCTTGCTATTTCATTCTAAATACCTTACTTTTTCCTATTTATGAGGTTATAGTGTTAGTTATCAAGAATGCTAAATAGGAAGGGATAAAAATGGTTCAAGATATAAAAACACGTGTTAAAAGCTTAAATTGGGATTCAATTCAAAACGAATTAGATGAGCAAGGATTTGCAAAGCTTCCAGCAATATTAACAAAAGATGAATGTGACTTCTTCATAGAACTTTATAGTGAAGAAGGATCATACAGAACGACAATCAATATGACGAGATATCACTTTGGGAATGGGGAGTACAAATACTTTTCCTATCCATTACCCGAAATCATCCAAAGTTTAAGAGAATCCTTTTATCCAGAGTTGGCTAAAACAGCAAATCGATGGTTGAGTTATTTAAAGAAACCAGAACAGTTTCCAGATCATCTTCAAGATTTTTTGAAAACATGTGAAGAATATGAACAAACTAGACCAACACCCTTAATTTTAAAGTATAAAAAAGGCGGGTTTAATTGCTTGCACCAAGATTTATATGGAGACGTATTTTTCCCGTTTCAAGTAGTGTTTGTATTAAATCAACGAGATAAAGACTTTTGCGGTGGAGAATCCCTATTAGTGGAACAAATTCCTCGTGCTCAGAGCAGGGGGCATGTGATTACTTTGGAACAAGGTAGTGCGCTGATCTTTCCTACTAACCATAGACCTGCTCTAGGTAAAAAAGGATATTACAAAAATACGGTTCGTCACGGAGTAAGTACGGTTACTTCTGGAGAACGATACGGTCTTGGAATCATTTTTCATGATTCCAAGTAAATATTAAATTTCAATATCTTGCTATTTCATTCCTAGAATTGTACATTCTGAATTTATAGGGAGTATATTGTAAGGAGAAGTGAGATAAATGCCTGATAGCATTAATAATGAATTACAAGAGAGCCATGATCATAGAATTTTGAATGACGTGGACATGATGACAAATGAAAAGTGGCAAGCAATTATAGACAATGATGCTTCGTACAATAATCAATTTTTCTATGCTGTAAAGACCACAGGGATCTTCTGTAAACCGTCATGCAAATCTCGCGTTCCGAAAAAAGAAAATGTACGTATTTTTCCAAACGCAGAACAAGCTCTCCGTGCAAATTTTCGCCCTTGTAAACGTTGTAAGCCTACTAATGTGAGATTGCCTGATAATGAATGGATGACACTTATCACAGAATACATTGATAAAAATTTTACAGAAAAATTAACTCTAGAAACGCTATCAGGTATTGCTCACGGGAGTCCCTATCATTTGCATCGAACGTTTAAAAAGATTAAAGGCATCACACCAGTTGAGTATATACAACAGGTTAGATTAAACGCGGCTAAAGAGTATTTGATTCAGACAAATAAAGCGATTGCGGATATCGCCATATGTGTGGGTATGGCTAACACGCCCTATTTTATTACCTTATTTAAAAAGAAAACCGGACAGACACCAGCACAATTTCGTCAAATGAGCAAAATGGAGGAAATGTAAAATGGAAACAAAGAATACACCAACCGTTTATTGGTCTTTACTAAAGTTTAAGGATTGGAAATTTTATATTGCTTCAACCTCTAAGGGTCTATGCTATGTAGGTTCACAGAGCAAACCATTCGAAGAATTGTGCGAATGGGCTAAGAAACACTTTCCAAAAAGTCCTCTTATTGAAGATGTTGAAAAGCTTGAACCCTATGCGGTTGAAATCACCCAGTATCTAGAAAGAAAAAGGAAAACCTTTACTGTTCCATTTGATTATAATGGGACAGCATTCCAGCTTGCAGTCTGGAATGCACTTTGTGAGATTCCATACGGACAGACGAAGTCCTATTCTGACATTGCAGATTATATAAATAAACCAGCAGCTGTTCGTGCTGTAGGGGCAGCCATCGGAGCTAATCCAGTATTAATCACCGTACCGTGTCATCGTGTAGTAGGAAAGAATGGATCATTAACTGGCTATCGTGGCGGATTAGAAATGAAGACACTGCTTTTGGATCTGGAAAGACAAGTTTCTTCCAGCAATGAGTGATTATTGCCGTACAATGAAGGGAAAGAAGGTTCCGTCATGAAAAGTGAATTGTTCTATAAAAACCCGAAAACCATTCTTAATAAAGGTACAGGCTTTCTTTCTGGATATACTCATTCACTAAATCCTTATACAGGCTGTTCATTTGGGTGTTCATATTGTTATGTACGCCAAATGCCTGTATCCCTTTTTCGAGAAGGGGAATGGGGAAATTGGGTCGATGTTAAAAATGGAGCTGCGAATTTACTAAGCAAGGAGCTTCATCGTGCCAAAGCCAAAGGAAATGTAACCATTTTTATGTCATCAAGCACAGACCCGTATCAACCAGTAGAGGATAAGGAAAAAGTAACGCAATCTCTACTAAAGGTTATGGTAGAAGATCCCCCTGACTTCTTATTAGTACAGACGAGGAGCCCGCTTGTAAGTCGAGATATCGATTTGCTGCAGCATTTAAAAGATAGAGTCCGGGTAAGTATGACAATTGAAACGGATTCGGAAACGATACGTAAACATTTTACTCCAGAGGCACCTCCTATTCAGGCACGCTTTAAGACATTGGAAAAATTAGTGGATGCGGGAATACCGACCCAAGTGGCGATAGCACCCATATTACCGAGTGGGGAATATTTTCCTGAGAAATTGAAGTCCTTCGTCGATCGGATATGTATTGATGACTACTTTATGGGCGATGGCAGTGGAGGAAAACGGACGAGAAAGCTTGGAATTGAAAAAAAATACGCCCAACTTGGTTTAGAAGAATGGTATGGACCGCAAGTTATTAAAAAAGTATATAACAGATTTATAGAAACCTTTCCGAAAAATCAGGTTTATGTGAGCCAGACAGGGTTCGAACCGTAAAAAATAGGAAGTAATTGCATGTATAAAGATAATGAGAAAAGTGCTGAAAATAGAAAAAAGACATTCACCCTGTTGGGTGCCGATATGCATCCATATCAAAGTGATACACCGGGTATTTTTGGTGGGTATCGACCGAGTAAATTATATGGAAGATTAGATTGTCCCTCAGCGCTTAGAGCTATAGCAAAAGGTGGATACGTTAAACATCGCGTGTTTTTTGCCGATGAACAGACGGCTATATCAGCAGGTTTTAGGCCATGTGCAGTTTGCATGCCTGAAAAATATGCACGATGGAAAAAAAAGAAAAGATAAGAAGCGCTGTATTTCTTTTCTCTACTTCACTATCCGCTTGTTCAATCGACTCCCCTCCACCTTTTTTGCTTTTCGATTTTGTTTGTATCCGTTTTGCCTTCTCCCAAGGAGGTACCTCTTCTTTCTTCGTAGGAGTTTCAGGAACCTCCCATCTATCTGTAATATGCGACCGCTCTTATTTCAATAATTCTTTCAATATAGTTTGCGTATATAGCGCACCGCTTACTATAAACACAGCAAGTAATAAACAAATACTAACTAAAAGCATCTGAAATACAAAACGCTTTCGTTTATATATCATACTCATGTAGGATCAATAACAATAAAAACTATTGATTATCCCCCGCTACTTTATTTCACCACTTGCAGCCATCCCCCATGTTTTTCAGGTGGATTCCCTATAATAATCGGAATTGCTCCAGCCTCTTGCTGGCAGAAACCTGTTTGATAAAAAAAGGAAGAAGATAACGGAACATCTCGATCTGTTAAGGACGATAATAATTGTAATGTTTTGTGCAATTGTTTTCGGTATTTACCAGCCGTTATATGGACAATTCCGTTTTCACACATACTATTCACCCATAGTTCAAATGAACAATCTTGCGCTATTAGTTCCCGGCAAACGCCCGCTGTTACTTCGATTAAATACTCTATATCAGTACGCAGTGTATAACCCGTTGAACCTAATACATTTAAATAGACCGCATACCGATCACCTTGCGTATATTCATACTTTTTTGCACTTAATACACCTGTTTTGGCAGTCGCTCCCCAATGAATGGCACGAAATGACTCCTGTTCGTATGCCTTTACTCCAATGATTTTCGTTTCATCATAAAGAGGCGAAACAGCTGCAGTGCGGAATCCGTGCTTCCAGCTGTTTGTTTCCGGAATATTTACTTTGACAATGCGAGGATATATACGAAAGCACGGCATATTCTCTTTCCTTATTGGGATGTGAATGGTAATAAGATGAAATGGATCAGACAAAATGATTTCGGCTTCTTGCCAGCTATGCAGTCCTCTTTGCTGCGCTGATACATGTAAATCTATGTCTAATGTTTCCTGTTTTTTCAGCTGCAAAGGAATACGATAAGAATGAACCGCTTGTTCTAATTCTCCTTCTGACCATTCCCATTTCATCTGTTCATCTGAGCGAAACCGAAAGGCAACTTCAAAAATCGGCAGTTTTGTTGGATTTACAATACGTACACGACAATGCCCGGTCTCATCAATAAAGAGACGTTCATGTTGTTGTGTTATTTCACAATATATTTGTGAAGCTTTCCGAACATACCAATGAGAAAAACTAACCATAAGCAAATAGAAAAAAGCAAGTACAAACAGAAAGAAATGTTGTACAAAGAGCCACACTAGTATTGTAATAAAGACGACGGCCCCTGCAACATACGTTTCTACAAACGGACGTTTCATTATTAATTTCTCTTTCATACATTCTCCACTGGAACAGCTACTTGCTCCAAAATCTCTTTCATTACATATGCTTTCGTCGTTTTCATATCTCCTTCAATACTAAGAGTTAATCGGTGAGCACAAACCGGCTCTGCTAGCGTATAAAAATCATCAGGTGTACAAAATTCTCTTCCCTTTAATAACGCACGGGCTTGTGCTGCTTTCATAAAAGCTAATGAACCACGCGGGCTCACCCCGATTTCAACGAGTTCATGCTGACGTGTCTTTTGCACAATATCCAATAAATAATCTTCCACTTCTTCATGAATTTCCACCTGCTTTGCTTTTTCTTGTAGAGAAAGAATATCCGCAAGAGACACAACACTTTGTAAGCTGCGCAGTGGGTCTTGCTGGCGGAAACGCCGTAACATCTCCTTTTCGTGCACTCGACTTGGGTATCCTTGCCTGATCGTTAATAAAAAGCGATCTAACTGCGCATCCGGAAGCGGAAAAGTACCGGCAGACTCTAGCGGATTTTGCGTAGCAAGTACAATAAACGGCTGCGGCAATACATGCGTCTCCCCAGCAATCGTAACGGTACGCTCCTCCATTACTTCTAATAAAGCAGACTGTGTACGCGGAACGGCACGATTAATTTCATCGACTAACACGATATTAGCGAAAATCGGCCCCATCCTCGTTTTAAAATCAGATTCTTTCATATCGAAATACTCTAAACCTACTACATCTCCTGGTAATGTATCTGATGTAAACTGTACACGCTGAAATTTTCCATCTATACTTTTTGCAAGACTTTTCGCTAATGACGTCTTCCCCGTTCCTGGAACATCTTCTAATAAAACATGTCCATTTGCTACTAATGCGATCATCGCTAAATCAATAACCTCTTCTTTTCCTACAATCACTTGCGAGACATTTTCTCTGATTCTTTCTAAAATTGACATGCCCTCTTCACCCTTTCTCTTCCTATAATAAATTTTCTGTTTTTTCCGATATTTATTTGTAGTATAGCAAAATTCATGTACTAACTGCTTATTTTTTGAGATTTTTTGTAAATTAAGTTTTCTTCTTACATATACTGAATTATAAAAAATACAATTCATTCCAAAAAAACATTTGCAAAAGTAATTTGAATACTGTATATTATGAATCAACATACTAATGCTATAAAAAAGCAACGAAAAGGACACGAGATATTCTTTACGGTTTTACAGAGAAGGAAGAATTGCTGAGATCTTCCTAAACGCAGGAGAATACACTTACCACCTTGGAGCTGTATTGGGGAAACATAGTATCCAATACCGTAGACGCTACGTTACAGTGCATGGAGCCATCGACGCTTTTTTAAGTGCGATGGGAATCTGGGTGGAACCACGGGTTTTAACGCACTCGTCCCTATTTTAGGGATGAGTGCGTTTTTTATTTTCTTAATTCCATATAACAATTAGCTATGAAAAGGACACGAGATATTCTTACGGTTTTACAGAGAAGGAAGAATTGCTGAGATCTTCCTAAACGCAGGAGAATACACTTACCACCTTGGAGCTGTATTGGGGAAACATAGTATCCAATACCGTAGACGCTACGTTACAGTGCATGGAGCCATCGACGCTTTTTTAAGTGTGATGGGAATCTGGGTGGAACCACGGGTATTAACGCACTCGTCCCTGTTTTAGGGATGAGTGCGTTTTTTATTTTTCTCAATTCTATAATATCAATTGGCAATGAAAAGGACACGAGATATTCTTTACGGTTTTACAGAGAAGGAAGAATTGCTGAGATCTTCCTAACGCAGGAGAATATACTTACCACCTTGGAGCTGTATTGGGGAAACATAGTATCCAATGCCGGAGACGCTACGTTACAGCGAATGGAGCCATCAACGCTTTTTTAAGTACGATGGGAATCTGGGTGGAACCACGGGTATTAACGCACTCGTCCCTGTTTTAGGGATGAGTGCGTTTTTTTATATTATGAAATGGAGTGATAATGATGAGTAACAAAATGATTCAAATTCGTTTTCCAAATGGTCGTGAACAGGAGTATATGAAAGGAACTACATTAGAGGCAATTGCAGAATCAATTAGCCCTGGGTTAAAAAAGAAAGCTATTGCCGGAAAAGTGAATCAGCAACTATTTGATTTACGCAGAAGCATACAAGAAGATGCAGAAATTGAAATTTTAACTGTAGAATCAAAAGAAGGCTTAGATGTAATGCGTCATTCAGCAGCACACATATTAGCGCAAGCAGTTAAAAGAATACACGGTCACATTAATTTAGGTGTTGGTCCTGTTATTGAAAATGGATTTTATTATGATATGGATCTTCCGAATAGTATTGCAGTTGAAGAGTTAGTTCAAATTGAACAAGAAATGCAAAAAATCATTGATGAAAATTTGGAAATTCAACGAATCGAAGTAAGTCGCGATGAAGCAAAACAAATATTTGAAGAACTCGGTGACCATTTAAAATTAGAGCTATTACAAGATATCCCTGCTGATCAAAACATAACTCTTTACAAACAAGGTGAATTTTTAGACTTATGCCGCGGACCACATTTACCATCTACTGGTTTTATGAAAGCTTTTAAATTAACAAATGTTTCAGGAGCATATTGGCGCGGTGACAGTAATAACCAAGTCCTTCAAAGAATATATGGGGTTGCCTTCCCTTCTAAAAAGGAACTAGATGAGTATGTAATCTTTTTAGAAGAAGCCGCAAAACGCAATCATCGTAAATTAGGCAATGAATTAGAATTATTTATGTTCTCTGAAGAAGCGCCAGGAATGCCATTTTATTTACCAAAAGGACAAATTATCCGAAACGAAATGGAAGCTTTTTTACGAGGGATTCAGCAAAAGCGTAATTATCAAGAAGTTCGTACTCCTTTAATGATGAATCAAAAACTATGGGAAAACTCCGGTCATTGGGACCATTATAAAGAGAATATGTATTTCACAGAAGTTGATCATGGAAAATTTGCTTTAAAACCAATGAACTGCCCTGGTCACATGTTAATGTTTAGAAATAAGCTGCACTCTTATCGTGATTTACCAGTTCGAATGGCTGAATTTGGGCAAGTCCATCGTCATGAATTTAGCGGCGCTCTTAATGGACTTCTTAGAGTTCGTACATTCTGTCAAGATGATGCCCATATTTTTGTAACACCTGAACAAATTGAAGATGAAATAAAAGGAGTAATTGATTTAATCGATTATGTATATCGTACATTTGGTTTTGAATATGAAGTTGAGCTCTCTACAAGACCAGAAAATTCAATGGGAGATGACGAGTTATGGAACAAGGCGGAAGGTGCCCTGCAAAATGTACTAGAAGAGCTCAATTTCCGCTATAAAATCAATGAAGGTGACGGAGCGTTTTACGGTCCGAAAATTGACTTCCATATTAAAGACGCTTTAAATAGAAGTCATCAATGCGCAACTGTACAGCTCGATTTCCAAATGCCGGAGAAATTTAACTTAAGCTATATTAATGAAAAAAATGAAAAACAACGTCCTGTTGTTATTCACCGTGCTGTATTCGGTTCACTTGACCGTTTCTTCGGAATCTTAATCGAACATTTTGCCGGAGCATTCCCAACATGGTTAGCTCCCGTACAAGCAAAAATTATTCCTGTATCTGCCGAAGTACATGAACAATACGCAAAAGAAATAGAAGAAAAGTTAAAAAATGCTGGTGTACGCGTAGACCTTGATCTTCGCAATGAGAAACTTGGTTATAAAATGCGAGAAGCACAAGTTCAAAAAATCCCATATGTCCTTGTCGTTGGCGATCAAGAAGCCGAGCGTAACGAAGTAAACATTCGAAAATACGGAGAACAACAATCTAAAGCTGTACGATTTGACGAATTCTTTGCAAATATTCAGCAGGAAATTCAAAATAGAAGGTTATAATACAAAAAGAAACCGCAAGAAGGCCAAGAGATATAATTTGAACCTTTTTGCGGTTTCTTCTATTCCTTCTTTCGGCTTAATCGGATTGGATGCTTCTCCTTTTGCTAAGATTGTTTCATATTTTTGATGCTCCTTATTCCACGAAAGCACCTGTTAGTTCAAGAAGATTAATTGTTATTTTTATAGTAGAAGATGGTAGCAGCTAATTCACCATTCTCAGATTTCGCATAGTTAGGAATCCGCCCAGCTTGAATATAACCTAATGAAGTATATAATTTATTGGAAGGGTCTCCTTCTCTTGTATCAAGAACTAATAATGACCTATCCTTCTGTTTTGCTATTTCTTCAGCCCTTTGCATAAGTAAACGACCAATACCATTACGTCGATAATTAGGGTGTGTCATTAATTTTGCGATTTCAGCTCTATGGCTTCCATTCTGCTTCGTCGATAATTGTAACTGTACACTTCCAACAATTTGATTGTTTAATTTAGCAACAAATAAAATCACTTCGGGGCTAAGAACGGTTTCCCAGTACTTCTCTGCATCTACTTTTCCTATTGGTGGTAAAAATCCAATCGAAGCCCCCTCTTCTACGACCTTTATTAAAAGTTCCGAAAGCTCATTAAGATGTTCTTCAATTAAAAATAATTGTTCAATTTTCACATCAATATCCAAGACAATCACCTCTATGTTAAATTAGCAGTTAAATAAAGTGAAACTTCCATCAGTGGGGGTTTTTTCATCCCCCACTGATTATCAGCCCTCACCAATCGGGCTTTTACGGGCAGTTATCCCCCACCTATCTTCTTCGCTTCTCTCTCAATCTTGAGGTGGGGGGTCTTACTGCCCACGAATAGCGGGATAAAAATTAGGCGTATCTGTGTTGCCTATCTAATTTCATAAAATAACCATTCGGATATGTGACCATTCTCCATTTAAACTAGAAACATTTCACACAACTATCCTGCACCTTTAGTGAAATAACAGAGTGTAGTTAATTTTAGTACATCTTTTTTATAAACGGTTAAACTTTTTTCAAAACAGTACAACTTTGTTTTAATTCAATAAAAACATAATTTGAGCTTCCTTGCGCTTTCTTTTATTTGCACCATTTATTTTAACTATTAATATATGTAACCACTTCATTTATATAACAATCTAAAGGTTGTCCAGAATCAACAACCAAATAATGAGAATCAGATGGTTTTTTGCTATTTTCAATCCATTCCTTAAATAATTCTTCCGATTCTACATGCTGTATTTGACTAATCATTCGCTTCCGATTTTGTAATCGATTATCAATTTCCTGCATATCATTCAAATAACATTCCACATATTTGTATTTTGCATCATGTTTCTTAGCCACAGCTGTCCCCTTTTCCACCATTTCTACATACAAACAAGGACTATCAAGTATCACATCATGCCCTTGTGACAGATGAAAATCTATTAGCGCCCACTCAATATCATACGAAATTTTACCAGCAAGCCTTGTATCAATATCATCTACCCCAAAAGATTCTAGCAGTGCCGTTTTCACAATATCATGATCTATTATAATAGCACCTGTCATTTTTGCTATTTCCCTAGACAAAGTTGACTTACCCGAACCCGGAAAACCTGACATTTGAAGAAAAAACATAAACATTCACCTTCCATATACTTTATCGTTCAATACTAATATCTTGGCGTTAATATTAATTGGATTTCTTTTGATTATCTCTATAAAAGTGAATAAGAACATTTCCTATACTACAGATTCCAATTGCAAAAACCATATAAGTTGAAATGACATCCCCATCTAGATTTAATTCATCTATAATATAGCCCATTTTATTAAGCATAGAATAAATATTAATAATTATGAGTTAGCAATCAAAACATATTTTCTAATCATCATGAATAGCAACTTCTAAAAATAATCTTTCATCAATTCCTTCATCCATATTGGAGAACGAGTATCTTCTCTTGAATCAAATTCTGATATATACGGCTTAATATCCAGAACTGGCGTCTTATTATTCGCATCTAATCCTTTTACAATCATTACATTATCTTCAATTGATACAATCTCAACAGTAGAAATCCCAATAGGATTCGGACGATACTTTGTTCTTTGTGCAAAACAACCCTTTGCATCTAAAGATTCTATCCCTCTCGGTTTTCTAATCCAGGACTGCGTTTTTTCCTTAAATTGATCCATATAAAAAATAACGATCGCATGTGAATATTCTTCTAATCCAACTAGTCCATCTTTATATTCTGGATGAATTATGATTGTTGAAACAACCTCTCCCCACCGTTCATATACCTTTTCATCAATAATTGATGCTACTTCACCTATAGGAGACATATTTATTAAATTCAATTTTTGTTCCTTCTTTCTTTACATGGTGTACACTTATCGGCAGTAAATAAAATATCTTCCTCATTTGTTTACAACCCCAAAAGTAACTTTCATACTTGGAGCATAGTTTAAAGAGGAATTTATGTTGAATACCTCAGAAAATCGTAGTTCTGCTTTATACTGTTCATATGCTTCATTATATGTAGCCCCTCGATTTATTAAGCGTTCAATAAATTCTTCTCTTTCAGCGGGAGCTATACCTAGTCCTTCTTCTTTGAGAGAATCATATAATCTCTGCTTATCTGTTTGGTTTGCGTTTGAGTCAAGAAAATTAACTTTATCGCTAACTCGACAATCAATATTTTTTACACCTAATTTACTTAAGTATGTCGGTAATTTAATCCCGATGTTTCCATCTTTTCCATTTCGTTTTACATCTTCTTCAAACAGTTTTTGAAGAAAACCAAGCTGCATAATTTCTGATTGATCGTATTCACTAAGATGATACGAAGACATATTGGAGATCCAGTGTGGTTCAAAACATATGATATTCCCTTCATTAATGACCGAATGAATCATTTTCTGCAACATTTTTATTGGATCAGTCATATGCAGTAAAAAAGCATGGCAAACTGCTATATCATATTTACTCTCTAATTCAATTTCAGTAACATCAGCCACTATGAATTCAGCTTCATAGGGAAGTGTTTCAAACAATTTTTTGGCATCATTAATCAATTTCTGTCCTTTATCAATACCTGTATATCTTGAACCTTTTGGTAACAGTGGTAATAATTTAAGTCCTAAATAACCATACCCACAACCATAGTCAACGATATGTACAGGCTTAGAAATCTTCCAAACTGAATTCACTAAAAATCCTAAATAGTCATCGTTATAATATAAATCTCTTGTATTTTTTAAATAATCTAACTTATCATCCCAATAATAATCTTCCAATATAAGGAGCTCCTTTCTCTACATTTAGTTAGTATTTTCAGTTTGCACAAATTTCGTTAACAAAAATGAAATTAAATATCTTTATCTTCTTTTTCAAATAAACGTTTCATATCGTTTCTAAAAAATTTCAGTTCATTTTTCGTTTTAATTAGTTCATATAAGATAAAACATAATGCTAACAATATTAAGATTTCACTCATATTAGTCACATCTCTTTCATATTGTGGCTTTATATTTTAAAAAAGAGGGCTGTACTAATTGTAAATACAAGAGTAAATATTCACATAATTTTCTCCAATTGTAACTTAGTACAAGCTGTTGTTTTATCCCGTTATTTGTAGGCAGCAGTAAGACCCTCATCTCAAAATTCAAAGGGAAACGAGGAAGATAGTTGGGGGATGACTGCCTACCATAAGATTAATCTTCTTTACGTTAGAATGTGATTAAATTAGTAATTTAGTTATTGCCTAACAATATATCCTGTATTTCTATAACATCTGATACGATTGCACTCGGAATATGTGCGGTAGCTTTGGAGAGGCCCTTTGTATTAACCCAAATGGCGTCCATCCCAACTTCTATTGGTCCAACTACGTCATGAGTCCAAGAATCACCAATAAAAAGAGTCTCCCCTGGCTTTTTACCAAATCGTTCTAATGCCATTAAATAGATTTCTGGATCTGGCTTTCTGTAACCTAATTGTTCCGCATGAAGTATTGTGTCGTTGCCGAATACTTCAGACAGTCCCATTTGGAAAATTTTTAATCGCGGATCATATAATCCATTGCTGACTATTCCAAGGTTATAATGTTTTTTCAACTCATTTAATAAACTTGTAATTGAATTATTTATACCAATGCAAGACATACTAGTTTTAAGAAACAGTTCATCAATCTCATCAATAACTTCTACATCAGGTAACACATGAAAATGAGCAAAAGCATGCTGCCACCTAGCTCTTCTAAATTCAACTGGGGTTAGTTCCCGGTTCTTAAAACGCTCCAATAAAGACGTAGGAATATGCAACTTTTTTTCAAGGAATATAGATGCATCAAGGTTTTTTGTTATAGGATGCATTTCAAGAGTCTTAATTAGCCCGGCATGAAACCAAGTGGAATCAAGAAGTGTATCGTCCAAATCGAATAAGAGTAAACTATACTTATTCAATCTTCTCCCCCCTTATATCAGGTTATTCCCTACAGTGATAATATTCCAATTCAGGAAAAATCTCTTATAACCCCCTTCTATTATACTACACATACTAATCTCAAAAGCATAAAAAAGCACCTCCAAATAAAGGAGGTTTCGACAGTTTCAAAAAAATTTATAAAAATTTATAAAAGGCGATGAAAACTATCACATACATCCCTTTTTTTGTTATATTTTATAATAAAAAGGGAGTTGTTTTTATGGGAAACGCGGAGGAAAAAAAGTAAGTAAAGAGATTGAAAATGTATGAACGAAAGGCGGATAATAGATGAAAACAACACGTTCTTGTAAAATCAAAACCATTACAATAGAACAAAGGGAACAACTTCTAGATTTGATTCGTACATTTGAAAGTGCCAAACGTTATAGTTTTAATCGTTTAACAGAAGGACATCACGATAAAGAATTGATCAAGAAATTACAACACGTGTACTCCTTAAATAAACGGTATTGTGAAGATACAGTTTTACAAGCACAAACCATTATTTCCTCTCAAAAAGAGCTCCTTCCTGTTTATGTAGAAAACACTCAAAAAAAGTTAGAACAAACCATACAAAAAATAGAAGAATATGAAAGTGGTAGAAAAAGGCCCAAAAAGGTACCATTAGACGCTTGTTTAAACGGTTTACGAAAGCGAAAACAAAAATTAGAACAAAAAATTACGATGTATGAAACGCATATTGCAAACGGTACATTACCGCCTGTTATTTTTGGTGGTCGAAAAGCCTTTTATGAACGCATGAAACAAAACATTTCCAATCAAGAATGGAAAGATTTACGGACACGGCAATTGTATTCAAGAGGTGATAAAAGTAAAAAAGGAAATTTAAATATGCGGATCACAATTGATGATAACGGCCAAGGTTGGTTAGAAATTGCCAATCCGTTAGGTTTGACTTCAGGAAAAAGAACAAGTCCTCGTATTGTAGTACCGATTACAATTCCATATCGTTATTACAAGGAAATCACAGATGTTGTCATGGGTACACAAACAGGTGTGAATCCAAAAGGAAAACCAATGATTGACCATCAAACATATAGTGTAGAATTACTTCGTAAAAAAGATGAATTCTATGTAAACATTACATTTGAGGAAACGGAAACAGGTCGTATGTTAGACTTCAAAGAAGTCCCAATATCTGATTTGCAGGGATCGATGTCAATCCTGATCGTATAGCCGTCAGTTTATGCACGAAGCAGGGGAATTTCAAAGGATCAAAAATCTTTTATTTACACAATCTAGATACGTTTTCTACGGATAAACGAGCTACTGTAATTGGGCAAATGACACAACAAATCAAAGATTGGTTATTTTCTCAACATGTTGGCGGCATTGTCCTAGAAGATTTACATTTTCAACAATCTCATGATACAGACAAATACAGGAATCGCAAATTTCATCAGTTTACTTACAAGAAGATGGTAAGTAGTTTAATCAGAATGGGGCTTCGCAATGGATTTTCCGTCAAAACGGTGAACCCTGCTTATACAAGCGTGATTGGAAAACTAAAATATAGTAAAAAGTATGGGATTAGCGTTCATGAAGCGGCTGCGGCTGCGTTTACGATTGCACGTCGTGGACTCAGACTACAAGAAAAACTACCAAAAGAAATGATTTCTTTGTTACAAAACCAGATCTCAACGAAACTTCGTATTCTTATTGCTTCATTGGAAGAAAGCAATAAGAATACAAAAAAGGTATATAAGAAATGGTTACAAACCATCGCAACATGGAAAGACCATCACAACTGGAAATTATGGAGTATCCTCCATAAAACAGTGTATATGAGTAATCAACAAATTTTATTTCAAATCAAGAAGGGAGGGAACCTGGTTTAAAACTTATATCCCTTTGCGTATAGTTGACTCGGATGAATGATTATGCGCAAAACAAGACCGTTCCTAACAGGAACCTGCCGTTATTCTTTCACAGTAGGTGAATGAGAAGGTGATAGCCTTGCGGACAGGAAAAAGGTGAGATCCCTTTTCGGTAGTTGGTTTTTGTCTTGGTTCTCCAACGTTTTGATAGATTTTTATAAGTTTTTCAAACCAGGTGTTTACTTAACAAATACGCGGGAACATGGTGCCCGATAATCGAGTCAGCATTCGTTTAGAGCCAATGGGCGTTTCCAAAAGTAACTGTCCTTTTCCTTTGCTGGTAATGCTGCCGATGATGGTAGCATCTTTTCCTTCGGGGCAGGATTTTAAAATATCGATTACTTTTTCTTTCTGACTGTCCGCAACGATAAAAATGGCTTTCCCTTCATTTGCAAGATAAAGAGGATCGAATCCTAGAATGTCACAGGCACCATGTACCTCTTGTTTAATCGGCAGCGACCGTTCATTAATTGTCATCGTAATTTGAAAATCTTCGGCAATTTCTACAAGTGTTGTAGCAAGACCACCTCTCGTTGGATCCCGCATAATGCGAACAGTCCCGCATTGCTGAAGTACGCTGTCAATCATGCCGTTTAGTGAAGCACAATCACTTAAGGTAGGAGCTGTTATCCCTAAATCTCCTCTTGCTGTTAGGACTGCAATGCCGTGATCACCAATCGTTCCTGAGATAATAATAGCATCGCCTTCTTCAAAGGCAAGGCTGCAACCTTTATTGTGTTCATACACGCCAATCCCAGTGGTGTTAATATACACCCCGTCAGCACTTCCCTTTTCAACTACCTTCGTGTCACCAGCAACAATCGTAACACCCGTTTTTTTCGCTTCATTCGCCATATCGATTACGATTTTCTTTAAATCAGCAATCGGAAAACCTTCTTCAATGACAAAACCGCACGTAAGATAAAGCGGCTTTGCACCACTCACAGCTAAATCATTGATCGTACCAGCAACGGCTAATTTTCCGATTGAACCACCTGGAAAGAAAATCGGCTTAATGACGAAGGAATCGGTTGTGACAGCAACGTTTCCGGTTGGAATATGCAAGGATGCCGCATCAAATAATGCTGCATCCTTCTTACCAAATGCAGCTACAAATACATCACGAATGAGACGATGCGTTAATTCTCCTCCATCTCCGTGCGCCAAGTTGATGAACGTTTCCATTACAAACTCTCCCTCATATATTGATAATAGGCCCCGCAGCTACCTTCTGCCGATACCATGCATGGACCGATTGGGTTTAACGGCTGACATGCTTTTCCAAACAAATGGCATTCACTCGGTGAAATCAAACCTCTTATGACTTCCCCGCAACGGCATTTTGTTTTCCGTGGTTCTCCTACTTCCACCTTAAACCGCTTTTTTGCATTATACAAATCATATTCTTTCTTTAAATCTAATCCGCTATTTGAAATAACGCCGATGCCACGCCATGCTTCATCACAAATTGTTAAATAGGTTTCCATCCATTGCTTAGCAACTTTATTTCCGCTGTTGCTTACAACCGATGAATAATTATTTTCAATAGCAGTCTTTTCTTGCAATACTAAATCAATGAGCTTATAAATGGTAGAAAGCAATTCAGCTGTTTCAAATCCTGTGATAACACCGGACATATTATACTCTTCAACTAAATAGTTATACGATGATTCCCCTAACACAATAGACACATGTCCTGGAAGGATAAAACCATCGAGTTTTACATCCCCTGCTTCTAGTAAATAGCGAAGGACGGGCTCTACCAATTTCGTTGTCATCCAAATAGAAAAATTTGTAATCCCTCTCTTCTTTGCTTCTCCAACCATTAGTGTAAGAATCGGAATGGTTGTTTCAAACCCAACACCTAAAAAGATGACTTCTTTATCTGGATTTTCTTCAGCGATTGTAACCGTATCGATCGGAGAATAGACAACCCGAATATCACTGCCAGCAATTTTTTTATCTAGCAGCGTTTTGTTCGACCCAGGTACGCGCATCATATCACCAAACGTGCAAATAATGCGGTTATCTTCATCGCTAAGCGCAATCATTGCATCAATAGACTTTTGATCCGTTACGCAGACCGGACATCCTGGACCAGATATTAAATTTACATCAGCCTTTAGGCATTGCTTTACTCCCGTTTTAGCAAGCGCCATCGTATGAGAACCGCATACTTCCATGAAAGCCGGCTTCCGTCCAAACTTCTTTTGAAATTCCTTCGCTTTTTCAAGAACTGCTTCCACAAGCGGCATACATATACCTGGATCATTCGACTGTTTCAGAATTTCGAGCATCGACCAACTTCCTCCATTCCAACACGCTATCTTTTGCATATTGTTCATCGACAATACTCATCGCTTGACCTGCATGAACAATTACAAATTCCCCTTCTTCTACTTCTGGAACAAAAATAATTCCAACGGTGGTTTGTGATCCCATCACATCAACTACCGCCGTATATTCCATTTTTTTCACAACCTTCGCCGGTACTCCTACACACATGACTAGGCCCTCCTTTTCGCCGCTGCAACGGCCAATTGACCATATGATAAGCCACCATCATTGCAAGGCATTAGTTCTGGTACATATACAGTAAACTTTCGTTTCACTAATTCTTCTCGTAATCGTTTGCGCAAATAACGATTGTGTAAGCTACCACCGCCTAATATGACGGCTTTGCTTCGCTCAGGTTGTGCACTAGCTATCTTTTCTATGGCGGTAAGAATAGACTGGACAACCGTTTCATGAAAGCGACCGCTAATATTTGCTGCCTCTTCACCTGCTAAAACGTCACACACAATTTCTTTAATCATTGCTTTCATTTGAATTGTAACAAGCTCGTCTTCTATGTATTCATACGAATATGGCTCGTACACGCATGTTTCATCCACTAATTCCGAGAGCAATATTGCTGCCTCTCCGTCATAGCTCACAATTTCTGTAATCCCGCATAGCGCGCTAACTGCATCAAACAAGCGACCGCATGTACCAGCTTGAATAATATTTATATGGTTTTCTATCATTTTCTTTAAAATATGAATTTCTTTCTCTTTATCTGGAAATAGAAGGATTGCTAAACTTTCTCCTTCTTCCCCAAACAAAAATAGCAGCATAGCGACCGCATTTCGCCACGGTTCACGAATACACACTTCTCCGCCAGGAAGAGGTGTATATTGCAAATGAGCAAGTCTTTCCGCACTGCTGGCATCTCCATAAAAAATTTCAAATCCCCAAATGTTTCCGTCAAATCCGTATCCGGTTCCATCAAGGATAACTCCATAAGCTTTTCCTGTAAGATGGTGTTCCTCCATACATGCGGCCATATGGGCATGATGATGCTGCACTTCTAGTACTCTATGAAATCCTTCAATAAGCTGTCTCGTAACATAGCCTGGATGTGTATCGATAACTGCGATGTCCTGCTTTGTATCCATCCATTTCATTAAATGGTTATACTCCTGCCGGTAATGACTCATTGTTTCCACATTTTCCAAATCACCAATGTGCGGTCCAAGAAAAATTTGCTCATTTCTTCCAATTGTAAAAGTTGTTTTCTGTTGTCCGCCAAAGGCAACCATTCCAGATACATCATAACTTGCTGCAAAAGGATCAGGAACATAGCCCCTAGCTCTTCGGAAAAAATCTAAGCGACCGTCGTTTACTTGCACAACCGAATCATCAACAGGGTGAAGGATGTCTCGATTATGAACAAGAAAATAATCAGCGATTCCGTCTAAGTAAGTCAGCGCTTCATTATCTTTATAGAGAATCGGCATCCCAGAAGGATTAGCACTCGTCATGACAAAGCAACCATTCTCATTATACTTAAACAGTAAGTGATGAAGCGGTGTATAGGGAAGCATCACGCCAACTGTCTTCATGTTCGGTGCTATATTTCCTGCCAGTTTACCTTCTTTTTTCTTTACAATTACAATAGGCGCTTCTGGACTTTTCAACAAATTCCTTTCTGCCTCATTCACATAAGCAAAAGTATCAATTGCAAGAACGGAAGCAGCCATAACCGCAAGTGGCCGTGCCGGACGTTTTTTTCGTTTTCGTAGCAGTGCCACAGCCTGTTCATTTGTTGCATCGCAGCAAAGATGATAGCCGCCGAGTCCCTTTATCGCCAGTATATGTCCCGCTTGTATTAACCGCACGGCTTGTTGAATCGGCTGATTCGTTTCAAGCTTATGTCCATACTGATCCAAAAGTGTAACTTTCGGACCACATGCAGGACAAGCGATAGGCTGAGCATGGTGGCGCCGATTCGTGGGATCTTCATATTCTCTTTGGCAATCGGAGCACATCGCAAAGTTCTTCATCACCGTGTACGGCCGGTCATAGGGCAGTTCTTCAATAATGGTATATCGCGGTCCACACTGCGTACAATTGATAAACGGATATTCATAACGGAAATTGGCCTTATCATTCATCTCTTGTAAACAATCATCGCATACTGCAGAATCGATTGGAATGACAAGGGATGACGTTCCCATACGCTCGCTATCAATAATGATAAACTCGGTTGCATCGGTTGGTTCTGTATTTACTACCGTTATGTTATGAATACGTGAGAGACGGGGCGCTTTACTTTGCAGCTCTAACAAAAACTGCTGCACATTCGCCTTCACTCCTTGCGCTGTAATTCTTACGCCGTCCATATTGTTTTGCACCATTCCCGCTAGATGATATTCATGGGCAAGCTGATATACAAATGGACGAAATCCAACCCCTTGTACCCTCCCGCGGATACTAATATTTACCGCGTACATTTTTTATACGCCTCTTGAATCCATTCATACCATTCTTCCAGTCCAATTTCTGATCTTGCTGAAAGAGGAATAAGCGTTGAATTTGGGTTAATCTCCATTAAATCCTTCTTCGCTTCCTCCACATTAAAATCAAGATAAGGAAGTAAATCAATTTTGTTAAGAAGAACTAGCTCCGTACGTATAAACATTTGCGGATATTTCGGAATCTTATCATTTCCTTCAGGAACGCTAAGAACCGCAACTTTATGGTTCTGTCCCAAATCATATCCAGATGGACAAACAAGGTTACCTACATTCTCAATAAATAATACATCAATCTCATCTAAATCCAGTTCGCCAAGGCTTGCTGCAACCATTCGGGCATCCAAATGGCAGCCGCCATAAGTGTTAATTTGGACCGCCTTCGCTCCCATTGCGCGGATACGATTAGCATCTCGTTCTGTTGCCAAATCTCCTTCAATAACGGCAATACAATAGGATCCAGATAATGCCTTTACCGTTTCCTCTAACAACGTCGTTTTACCAGCTCCAGGAGAGCTCATTAGATTAATCACAAGTGTATTTGTTTTTTCAAAAAGATCGCGGTTAAATTCAGCCGCCTTATTATTGTTCGTTAATACATCTGTTCGTAACGTTATATTCATCAATCATCGTTCCCCTCATAAGATAAAATTTGAAATGTTTCCCCCGCTAACACCTTGCCAGATGGAATGTTACAGTTTGGGCACAATGCGATTTTCTGGGTAGGATGATATGTCAAGCCGCATATAACACATTCCGCCTTCGCTTCCTCTGTATGAATAATTAATTGTGCAGCGTGGCTAAATAGATGTAGGTTTTGGTCACGAAAAATTTCGAAGGCCATCCGCAATGCCTCTGGCATCGCATTGCTAATTTCTCCTACAACTAATTCAATTTTCTTTATTTGTACGATATTTCTTTTTGCTGCATCCTCTTGAACAAGCTGCAAAATATCTCCCATCAATGACATTTCATGCATCGCGATCACCTTTTACTGTTGTCTGTAAAACCAACAACATACATTTGGTCCTTCCTTTTCATCTGCAACCTTTGGACAGATAATTCTCCGCCCAGCGTTTTAAAATCGTAGTCCTTGTCACAAATCGGACATGTCGCCCGATAATCATACATACGAACTTGAATGAGATTTGAGCAAATCGGACAAATACCGCTAATAGCATGAAGCTTTTCTTCATGCGAGAAAACGATAATCGATTTGCCAGAAGCAAAGCGAACTTCCGGCCCAATAACCATTTCATCAACTTTCATCACAGGTATCCATGTAATTCCAAGAACTCGACCTGCCGCTTCTTCCACTTTTTCTAAATCATCCTTTAAAAAAGGCTCATACACATATTTCATGGTTTGAAATATGCTTCCTGTCACCTCTTTTAAGAAATCGAGACGATTCATGATACATATCTCCAACGATTTACTTGATTCATAACTGCTTCCGCTAGGTCCCCTAGTTTTGCCTGGTTCGTTCCCGTTAGTTCTACACCAAGCTCTAATGAAGTGGGCTGCATTCCAAACATAATAATCTTTTTCGGATAGCGTTCTCTGAATTTCGCTGCAAATAACACTTCCTGAAAGCCCATTTGATGAACGGACATCTTTATACCAAAATAAGCAGGAATTTCATCCCCTTCTAATGAAAGAATAGTTCCGCCTTCTACACCTGCATTAATCGCATCAATAATAATAAGATTTTCCGCTTCCTCAACCGGACCTAGAAGCTTCATTCCATCCGTTAATCCTTCTATAATCTCAATTTGCTTATCGTCCTTATACACTTCTTCAAGCAGCGGCAACAAATGAATGCCAACACCCTCATCTGTGAAGAGGGTGTTGCCAATTCCAAGTATCGTGATTTTCGCTTCCTTATTTTGATTCATCATTCTTATCACCAACTAATTTTTTTGGTTCAGTCTTGTAGCCTGTAAACATTGACGAAATGGTGCCATTTCGTTCCATATAATCATCACGGACTGCCATATAGATATGAATAACTGTAAATAACATAAACGCCCATGCCACTAAATGGTGCCAGGAACGAATCGTATAGCTATCTCCGCCAAACAAAGTCGGAACCCAAACAAATAGCTTAGCCCAAAATGATTCTGGCTGCGGCTCAAAATACATATAATAGCCTGTTAGCATCATTACCCAAGAACCAAGACCGATAAAGATCCAGTAGCTAAGCTGTGCCAGTGGATTGTGGCCAATGTAATGCGGCTTTTTATTTTTTAAGAATAAGTAAAATTTAATCGTTTCTAATACTTCTTTCCAAAACACCAAGCGAAATGGGTTCGATGTGGCAAATTTATTTCCTATAAACGCCCAGAACAATCGATAAAGAAGATTGATTGTGAAAAGAAATGCTGCAAAAAAGTGTATATATCTCGCCCATCCCATGAGATAAGAGTAATATGCTTCCTCTTGTACACTTGAACTAACGAATGGTTTTCCAATATAAATTCCCGTTATCATGAGCAAGATAATTGCCACTACGTTAATCCAATGAAACACTCGAACCGGTAATTGCCATACATAAACTTTGACAACATCTTTTGTTTTCTTATATTGAATTGGGCGTTCTGGATGAAGCGTCACTTCGCTGTTTTTTTCTGAAACAAGCGTATTGGTGTTATGTGTTGTTGGCATGAGGTCTGACATAATGTGTCTCCTCCTAACCTAATCGGATTTCAGTTGTTTTATTAGACTCTAAATCTGTTAAATGCACTGCACAAGCAAGGCAAGGATCAAAGGAATGAATAATCCGTAAAATTTCTAATGGCTGTTCCTTATTCAGCAGCGGTGTTCCCTTCAATGCCGCTTCATAAGCTCCAAGATTATTGTTGTGATCACGCGGCGATGCATTCCAAGTAGATGGAACGACAGCTTGATAGTTTTTTGTTTTTCCATTTTCAATATCAATCCAGTGCCCTAGTGCTCCGCGCGGTGCCTCAACCCAACCAACTCCTTTTGTTTTCTTCGGCCAGGTGCTTGGCTCCCATTTTGTACGGTCAAATGTGACCTGGTTTCCATTCTTCACATTATGAAGTAATTCATCCATATCATGTCGAATCCAATTCGATAGAAGAGTCGTTTCGAGCGCACGTGCCACTGTACGACCAAGCGCTGATTTCATTGCAGTAATTGGAAGATCTAGCTTTTTCAGCGTGTCGTCCATCAAGCTTATAATCTCTTTATCTCCTGCTGCATAACCAACCATCATCCGAGCGAGCGGACCTGTTTCCATCGGCTGATTCTTCCAGCGCGGTGTTTTCAGCCAACTATATTGCTTATTCGTATCCAGATTCTTATACGGTGCTTTCGGTCCTGTATAATGAAGGAACGTTTCTCCTTCAAACGGATGCTTTCCAATCCCACCGCCTTCCTTGCCATCATATGTATACCAAGAATGATCAATAAACTCTTTCACCTGTTCAGGATCTTTGAGATCTACATCATGTACTTCATTCATGTTTCCATTTAAAATAATTCCTCTTGGGAATCGGTATGATTTCGTATCATATATGCTGCGCGTAGAGAAATCACCATAGCATAAATAATTATCTAATCCGCCGCCATATGTCCAATCTTTATAGTAAGAACCGATGGCAATTACGTCAGGCACATACACTTGACTTACGAATTCACGAGCTTGGTCAATGATTTGAGATACATGCATTAATCGTTCTGCATGAATACCATTGTCACTATTAATATCAAGTGGAGTTGCCATACCTCCTACTACATAGTGAGGATGCGGATTTTTACCTCCAAAAATCGTTTGTACTTTTACAACTTCTTTTTGCCAGTCAAGTGCTTCTAAATAGTGAGCAACTGCTAATAAGTTCACTTCTGGCGGAAGTTTATATGCATTATGTCCCCAATATCCATTCGCAAAGATGCCAAGTTGTCCGCTATCTACAAGTTTCTTTATTTTGTTTTGCACATCTGCAAAATATCCTGGAGAAGATTTTGGCCAACTTGAAATCGATTGTGCAATTCGTGATGTTTCAGAAGGATTTGCCTTTAACGCACTTACTACATCGACCCAGTCTAACGCATGTAAATGATAGAAGTGAACGACATGGTCATGAAAGAAGATAACCATATTCATAATGTCCCGTATCAAATGAGCATTTCTCGGAATTTTAATTTCTAGTGCATCTTCAACGGCCCGAAGTGACGCAAGAGCATGAGTCGATGTACAAACACCGCAAATACGTTGAATGTACGCCCATACGTCACGAGGGTCACGGTCTCGAACGATTAACTCCAGTCCCCGAACCGCTGTCCCAGAACTAAATGCATCCTTAATCATACCCCTATCATCGATATCTACCTCAACGCGAAGATGGCCTTCAATTCTCGTAACTGGATCTACTACTATACGCTCGCTCATTCGTCTTCCCCTCGTTTGTCATCGATTTTTTTCTTAATTACAGTTCCTGCTGCATGAACAGCAATACCTGCTGTCGTAACACCAACTGCTGCTAATCCAATCGTATCCGGATTAATCGTTGTTTGTGAGCCAGGAATTTTCGCTCTTCTTGTGTAGAAAGGACCATTATCCCAGAATCCCTTTTCCGAGCAGCCAATACAAGGATTTCCCGATTGAATCGGATAGCTAACCCCGCCGTTCCAGCGCATTTCAGCACAGGAATTATAAGTTGTTGGCCCTTTACAGCCAACCTTATATAAGCAATACCCTTGCTTTGCTCCTTCATCATCGAAGGACTCTACAAACAGACCTGCATCAAAATAGGCGCGGCGGTTACATTTATCATGGATACGATGGCGATAAAATGCCTTCGGACGTCCGAGATGATCTAATTCTGGTAATTTTCCGAATGTTATAATGTGAGCAATCACACCAGTCATTACCTCTGCAATCGGCGGGCAACCTGGAACGAGAATAGTAGGTGTGCTCGTTTGAAAGCTTGTAATTGGTTTTGCCCCCGTTGGATTTGGATAAGCAGCAGGAATGCCACCCCATGCAGAACAAGATCCATAGGCAATGACAGCTTGCGCGTTCGAAGCCATTTCAATAAAAGTATCTTTTCCTGATTTTCCTCCAATGTTTAAGAAGCCCTCTTGAGGAATACTTCCCTCAACAGCAAGAACATACTTTCCTTTATATTTTTTCAACACCTGTTCCATCGCTGCTTCAATTTGAAATCCAGATGCAGCCGAAAGAACTTCTGTGTATTCGAGTGAAATCATATCAAATAAAACGCTTTCAATTTTAGGTTGAGAAGAACGAATAAACGACTCTGAACAGCCTGTACAATCTTGGAATTGCAGCCATACTACAGGAACTCTTGTACTCGTCTCCATCGCCTTTACAACTTTATCTGTTTTTGAAAAATCGAGACCAATCGCCGCAGCCAATACAGTGCACATTTTCAAAAAATCTCTTCGGGTAACCCCATTATCCATCGCAGTTTCATAGATTGTTTTCTGCTTTTTCATTTGCTAGCCCCCTCCATTTTCCATGGAACAAGTAAGTAATACTCAGAAATTCAGGGTAAATGTAACATACTAACCCTATTTTCGTCTTGATACGGAAGAATTGTTCACAAAAACTCTTTCATCACTTTTCATAACTATTTGATAGTGTCCCTTTGCTCGTAAACAGTCCATTCTTTCTCTTCTTCCTGCCTGCGCTTCAATTGCTTTCGAAAAACAAACTTAGAAAGAGAAATGCTGATTTCATACAGCACGAATAACGGGATTGTTACGATAAAATCGGACACGAAATCTGGCGGCGTAATGACAACAGCAATTACAGCCAGAATAAAATAGGCATACTTACGAATGGTTGATAATACATAAGGGTTTAAAATACCGAGCGAAGTTAAAAACATAACTACGACTGGAAGCTCGAATAAAACCCCAAACGGCAATGTCACATTCATCATAAATTGAAAATATTTCTCCGCTGTAAATTGAGTCACAAACATATCCTGACCCAAATGAAGCAAAAATGAAAGAATCATAGGAAAAATAACAAAATAGCCAAACGCAAGCCCGATGATAAATAAGAAAAAGAGTGCTGGTACATATGTAAGCGCAATCTTTCTCTCCTTCGGACGCAGCGCAGGACGTACAAACAACCAAATCTGTATCGCAATGACAGGGATTGTGCCTGCAATTGCAACCACCGTCGCAAGCATAAAATATACCCATAATATATCACTTGGTCCGAGTACCGATAGTTTCATATCTATTCCCTTTGCAAACCATTTATAAATATCAGTGGCAAACATAAACCCAACGATAAAAAAAACGACAAATACAACAGCTGAAATGATAATCCGTTTGCGCAATTCCTCTAAATGGTCCACAATCTGTAATTCTTTATCTATCATCCTCTTCTCCTACCCATTCACAATGGTTACGGCTACCGCTTTACAAAAAAACGACTCGCATAAAAACACGAAATCGTTTTCATAAAAAAGTAAAACCGCAGACATTTCAAATTCTTGCTACTACACTTTACTTTGCTTCAACTTTTTGCTCTTCCTTCTTCTCAATCTTTACTTCACTTATCACATCATCCCTTAATTCAGCTGTAGATTTCTTAAATTCCTTCAACGTTTGACCAAACGCACGACCAATTTCCGGGAGCTTCTTAGGGCCAAATATAATAAGTGCAAGAGTTAGAATTAAAATTAAACCAGGAACACCAATATTAGAAAACATGCGAATTCACCCCTTCACTTCTGATGTGTATTTCTGAAATAATTATAGTATTATTTTGGTAAACAATGTCCTAAATAGTGGAAAGTTCACAAGAAGTTCGAATATGAACGAAATGTGTCAGTTTTGTTGTTCGTGTAATAAGGTACTTTTCATATTGATTTGCACATCATTAAACTATATATATCCAGTTTCATTTTCCGACATATAGGTCACTGCTATACAGAATATAACATGACCGCTACTTGCCTTCTCCTGTTGTTTGAAACCTTGCCTGTAGCAGAAAAAAGGCCCTGACCGCTTCTATGCATAGCCAGATGTTCTCGCCCTCCTAAAAAGAAAGAGAGTTTATATTGATTTTTCAATTTATACTTATATGGTTTAAGGAGAATTTATGAATTTATTTACTTTTATAATAGTAATTTATTTTTATCTGTTATAATTTACCTTTAAAATGACATTCCTGCATTGTATTTGGTTGAATGTTGCTTCTTACTTACTAACATTTATAACGTATTTTTAAACTTTTTATCTCGTAGGTTATATTATTAAAGGAGGTATATGAATGGAGATGAGTTTTCTATCCATTCTGGCTTTAGGATTTGTACTTGGAATCAAGCATGCAATTGAGCCGGATCATATAATCGCTGTTTCTACTATCGCTAGTCAAAGCAAAAAATTATTTCGCTCCACTTTAGCAGGAGTATTCTGGGGAATAGGTCATACTGCTACATTATTTATCATTGGAATTATTCTTATTTTTATGAAAGGTGAAATACCAGAAAAATGGGCGATGTCATTAGAATTTTTAGTAGGTATTATGCTCGTTTATCTTGGTGTGACCACCGTCTTCTCTTTAAAAAATATTCATGTACATCAGCACGAACATGATGGAGAAGAACATAAGCATATCCACTCTCATATACATAGCGGTAAACATGAGCATAAACGCCAACATAAAAATGTTTCATATTTAAAATCCATGTTGATCGGCTTAGTGCACGGACTTGCTGGAAGTGGAGCAATGGTTCTATTAACTATGAGTACGGTGAAGAGTGTTTGGGAAGCGGCTATTTATATTCTTATATTTGGTGTAGGGACTGTTATTGGGATGCTTTTCTTTACTACAATTATTGGACTTCCATTTGTTTTTAGCGCAAAAAAAATAAGGCTGAATAAAACACTCACCAAAATAACTGGGAGCATCAGTATAGTGTTTGGGATATATTACATGTACAACATAGGGATAACAGAAGGGCTGTTTCAACTTTGGATCCAATAGCAATTATTTAAAAGAAGAAAAGAGATGGGTTTTCCATCTCTTTTTATACTTTTAATTCGCTGTTTTTCTAACCCGATCCGCTATAACTGACAACAAAAACTTCGGCAATACAAGCTGCCGTTTTATTCTCTTCGGCTGTGTTACCAACCTATATAACCATTCTGTTCCTGTATCTCTCATAACCTTTGGGGCTCTTTTTACATTACCTGATATAATGTCGATCATCCCGCCAATACCAATGGACAACGGGACATTTAGTTCTTGAAGATTGTCATAGATAAACATCTCTTGCTTAGGAGAACCAAGGCCTACAAGCAGCAAATGCGGTTGAAACTGTTTGATTTGATCTTTTACTTCTTCGATTTGTTCCTTACCTATAAAACCGTGTTGCCCTTGAAAAATGGCATGTGGATAGTTTATTTTTAAATTTTTAATTGCTTTTTCATTATTTTCTGGAGCAGCTCCAAAAAGAAACACGCGATAGCTGTTTTGATTACAATATTCTATTAAGTCATACGTTAAATCTGCACCTGTCACCCGCTCTTTCAACTGTCCATTTAAAATTTTCGAACCGAGTATAATGCCGATTCCGTCAGCTGTGATTATGTCTGCAGATAACAAAATATTTTTGAAGTGTACAGATTCAGACGCTGTCTCTTTCGCAGACATCACAATTTCAGGATTGGCAGTAACAATGAATCTTGGTTTCTCGTTCTTTTCTGATAACCAATCTTTTAGTATATGTACTACCTGTTTATACTCCAAACTACAAAATGGTATTCCTTTTATATATTGTTGTTTCATTTCTTAAATCTAATTCCCTTCATATGTTTCTATCATTATGTAAATTTTCACTTCAAACTACCATCACAGTACTTATGATAACTAATATGTATCATATTTTAAAACACCTATCCATACATTCATCAGTCGCTTACATCCTTTTTAAAAGTAAAAGTTAAAAATTAAAATTACGAATAAGGAATTGAAGCTCTTGTTTTAATTCCTTTTTTTCACATTTCTCTTTAGTCTGTAAGGAGATTTTGTCTGCTTCCATTAAGAAATATTTCAATTGCAAGTAACTGCTTAATGGAAATTCGTGTTCGGCCCATAAATTTTGATAACCCACAATTCCATATCTAAGTAATATTTGATCCGCTTCTTTTATAACCATTTTAACAAAGTCAAGAAAATTACAAGTGGCGTCTACAATGGTTACGCCTTCCTTCCCCTTAATATAGTCTAGTGTGTCATTATATTCTGTTATAGTTAAGAATAGTTCCTTGCTGTCTTGAAGCTCGAGTCTCCAACCTAATCCATGGGGCTCTTCCTCCCATAAAAAAGTTACAACTCGTTCTTCACCATTTGATAAGTCGGTTAAACCACCTAATAAACCTCCAAATGCATCAGTTATGTAACTGGGACTAAATACAATTTTTTGGGAGTTTAGTTCAATAAATCCGTTTGCCCAACCAGTACCAATTAACTCATATTTAAATTGCATATATACCTCCGACATTATTAATCTTAAAATATGGCTCTCGTTCTTCACATAAGTATGATTATTAATCATTAATATTTCTTAATTTATATAAAAACATATATCTCTTGAAAATTAGAAGCAAGGCCCCCTGCTTGAACATCTGTAATATTATCAAAACTAGTAGATACATTTACAACAATTTCTGAAGGAGTGTCCATTACATAGCCTTGCTCAAAGGTGAAGGTACTATATTTTTCAAATTTTTTATTATGTTTTATTAAATAACATGCTAGTGCCGCATTTGATGTACCAGTAGCGCTTTCTTCCGGAATACCAAACAAAGGTGCAAAGTTTCTACAATGCGCTGTGGAATTATGCAATGTTTCTAATGTAAATACATCATAACCTGTTACATTATATGTTTTACTTATTTCAGCAACCCTTTTCATATTAGGAGAAATCTTTAACAGGTCTGTAAGCCCTCTTACAGGTATAATGATGTCACGTAAACCTGTAGACACAATTTGAATGGGCATATCAGATATTAATTTTTCCTTATCTAAATTTAAAGATTTCATAATTTCTTCACAGGGAAGTGTTTGAAGAAATTCCGGAAGATTTTGCTGTAAAGAGATCATTTTATTGTTATGTACCTCTACACTTAGTACCCCTGCTTTCGTTTTTATCGAGTATATCTTTGAGCTCATTCCTCTAATCTGAACCAATAAAGAGAAAGTAGCAATTGTAGCATGTCCGCATATAGCAACTTCTTCATTTGGTGTAAAATATTTAATTTCATAGTCTGCATCTACAGAAGGAAGTACAAAGACAGTTTCGGAAAAATTTAATTTATTTGCAATAGCTTGCATAGTTTTTGTTGTAAGACCCTTTGTATCTAAAACAACCCCAGCAGGATTTCCACCTTTTTCATCTTTCGTGAAGGCATTTAACATATATGCTTTAATCTTCAATCCTGTTATCTCCTTTTCCGACTGACATATATATTCCGTACAGAGTTAACGTAAAAAAGCTTGTACTTCCTTCATTTTGATTTATATTTTCTTCTTTATTAGATTTTGTTAAGGAATAATTTGTCTCTAGAATCTCCCTCTATTCCATGTGCTCCTCATACAATTGAACAACCTCAAGCGAGTTATCCAACTCCTGCAGCCTTTTCACTAAACTTTCCACACCAAATATTTCTGTAAATGTATGACTGCCTACAATAAGATTAATCTTTTTAAACTGTGCATACTGAACTGTATATAACGTCTTTTCTCCCGTAATGTATGTATCGCAGCCGCTGTCCAATGCTGCTTGAATATGATCAGTTGAATGGCCTGCTCCTGTTATAATACCAACTCGTTTTACTTCTTTATCATTATTTTTCCACGCCTTCACCTTTTCACCTAGTTTATTCTCTACTCTTTCTACAAGCTCTGCAAACGGAATTGGATTTGTATATTCACCGACGCCAGGTAATTCTTCATCGTCACAAGAAGAATACGTTATCATTTCATCAATTTCGATTGTATGAAATAACGAAGTACACGTTCCGAATTCAACAAAATCTAACGGTGAATGCACCCAAAAGTGATTGATGTTATATTCTTTCAGTTTTGTTGCACAAGCTTCTTCCATTCCGTATAGAAACTCCCATGCATCATGATGCGTTATCATCATATCTACATTCTCTTTCTTTGCTTCTTCAATCGTTTCAAGTGTTAAATTAGTAGTATAACCAATCTTATGAAAATGTTCATTGCTTACGTTTGTTATCCCAAACTGATCACCGTACTTACGTAAATGTTCTCCAAATAGTTCCTCAATGTATTGGTTGAATTGTTTTATATGCATATTTTTCTCTCCCCTTAATATTCTCATTTCCGCAAAAATTATAATTCAATGACTCTATCGCATACTTGTGCTACATATGGATCATGTGTGACAATAACAATTGTTTTTCCCTCTTTATTTAGATTTTTTAAAATTTGTATAATTTCATTTCTATTAGAATCGTCTAAAGATCCTGTTGGTTCATCGGCCAATATTAATTCGCAAGGCTTTAGAAGTATCCTTGCTATGGCGACTCTTTGTTGCTCACCACCTGAAAGCTCGTGTATTTTTTGCTGTAATGATACGCTCAGCCCAACTTTTTCTAACGCGACTGTTTTCAGTTCTTTCTTTTCCTTCTTTGTTTTTTTCACATAAATCAAGGGAATTTCTAAATTTTTATTTACAGTATCATTGTCGATGAGTGCGTAATTTTGAAAGAGATACGACATTTTCGTTCTCAGAAGCTTATTTGCTTTACTAGAACTCATACTAGGACTCTCTTCACCAAACAATTTAACGACTCCGCTATCTGGATTTTCAAGCATTCCCATAATATTAAGAATCGTTGTTTTACCGGATCCGCTTTTTCCAGTAATCGCAACCATTTCTCCTTCACAAATTTTTAAATTGAACTCATCTAGAATCGTATGATTTCCATAACTTTTACTAACATCTATCAGTTCGCATATATATTGCATTCGTTTCTATTAACCTCCTTTTATTACCGTTGTTTTTTTTCTTCGCTCTATAGTGATTAATGCGATAATAGACGCGGTAAATTCAATTAAAATAAGCATCGCCGCTACCGTAAGCAATTTCATATCAAACTCTTTTTTTACGATGAAACAAATCGATAGTTGTACGACCCACGTCAATACAAATAACAACATGTATCCCTTATATGTTCTAAAAAAACCTACGCCAAATAAGCGATGCACCACTATTTTCTGCTGATTTTTATTGAAATACACAATAATATTTTGTATAACCAAAAATAATATGCCGACAATTAATACACTAGTAACCGTCAATAGTATTTTCATTGTTTTTTGCAGATTGTATATATCTTTTAAAATATGTTGATCAACTGTTACAAGATATTTTAAATTATCATCTAGTCCTAACCTTTTAAGTTCTGGCTCCAAAGCCTTATAAGTTAATCCTGCATCTCTGTCAATTAACTTGATTTTTAAGGGATCGTTCGCCCCTCCGCCTAATATAAGATCTCTTTCTCCAACAAAACTATTCTTCTCTGTCATTACCTCTATAATTTCATCTCTAATTTTATTATTTTCAGATTTATATACATCTGGATTGAAACTAAAGATCTCCTGATTATTTTTTATCCAAATAATGTCTATTTTTCGATTACGTAAATGATTCGGGACCTCTCTATGCATTCTTTTTTCTTCATATTCTATTGCTGGCTTTCTCCATTCTCCAAAATAATGAAGAATTTCTTTTTCCCTGTTCTGGTATTTTTCAGGTACTAATAGAATCCAGTTTTCCATATCTTCTGTAACTTTCACGCGCTTATTTTGAATGTCATATAGCGGAAATTCGCGAAGGTAATTATTATTTACTGTAACTGACCGAATTCCTTTATAATCCTTGCTTAAAATAAGCTGTAATTCTTCATAATCCTTAGAATCAATTAATACCGCTCCCATTTTATTTAAAATAGAATAAAGCTCTCCATTTATTATTGACACCGTTTTATCCATCTCTTGTTGACCTTCTTCATTCCCACCAGAAAGTGGATAAAAGACACCATAATCTTTGTTTTTCTCCCAGTTTTTTAAATTCTCTTGTTTGTCTTTCACCGTGATATATTGTTCTAAAACAGACGTCCCTAATAAAACAAATATAATAGAACAAGTAACTCTCAATAGCGAATTTAATACAAATATACCTTTTGTATCTTTTCTATTTTTAATCATTTGATTGACTTTAACTTTAGAAATATAAAAATATGAAACGAAAGATAATACTGTAATGATAAGATACGTTTTACATTGATCGAACACAATGGTGTATATAAACCCTGAAGTTACATTTTTTACGAAAGCAGCTGCAAGTACGGAAGTGAATAACGATAAAATAAACATACTAATAATGGTTCTACCTATAACAATAAACCATAAACGTATATTCGATACGCCGTGCATTTTTATAACACCAATTCTTTTCGCTTCGTTAAATACATAATAAATGAGAAAACATAGGAACACGATAAACACCATATACTGAATATAGGATAAAGAATTAATTGGTGAACCGAAAGCTTCTTCGTTATTACTAAGATTCCGTTTAAAATCGTCAGCAACAATATACTGTTTCGGCTTAAAATGTTGATTTAGCTTTTTAGAGAAAAGCTTTAAAAATGCATCGTATGATTTATCATCTACTACTTCTACGACATATCGTCCTGCCATAGGTAAGTGTCCATATGACGTTTGAAGCGGTTTAATTGTAATCTTATGATTATCCCCAAAATCCTTTATAACCCCTTTTTGCTTTGTATCCTTCGTATGTACTGTCGATAAAAAAGCATCACCTTGCAATGTGTCTTTCGGCTTTAATATATTCCCGCTACTTACCTGAAACTGTTTGAAATATGCCGTTTCAGTTGTTAGTAACACATATTTCAAAATTTCTGCTTCTTCATCTTCATGATACGTAACATTTGTACGAAAAATATTTGTATGTGACTCCTTTGCTGCATCAAGCAATATAGGATAAATTTCACTAGGATTACTAAAAAGCATCACATCTGGGATAACGAACTCTTTACCTATCCGTTGTTCTACCTTTTCCATTTTTTCAAATTCTTTATGATCGGTTTGTTGAAATGCAATAAACCCTGACAATATAGAAGCTACAATAAGAAAAAACACAACAACTTTTTTCATGACATCCTCCTCTGTCATATTTTAGTATATTTTTAGAAAAATGGAAACATTAGGATGGATATTGTCCATATATATAAATTCATTTTAATTTTTCGACATATAGGTCACTGCTATGCAGAATACAACATAACCGCTTCTATGCATGGCCAGATGCTCTCGCTCGCCTAAAAAGAAAGCGGGTTTTTATGTCGATTTTTTAATTTATATTTATATAGCTTTATTTTTCACTTCAAAATGAAATCTATTAGTAGCTAGCAGATATAAAGGTATTTACTAAACTTGCACATAATAATTCGAAAATTATTGAAAATAAAATTCGAAAAATATAGAATAAAATAAAGTGAAACTTTAATCAGTGGGGGTATTACTGCCCAAAAATAGCGGGATAAAAAAGGAGGCTGAACAATGAAAGTAATGAACCTTAATGCAACAAGAGAAACGTATTCTGTTCAAATTAAACATTCGATTTTTTTCGAAATGGGATTAGGTATTGCGGCTTTTACGTATTACGATTTTCACCATACTTTTGAAAAGCCGATAGAGTATTGGAAGGAGATTGAGAAAAAATTACCTGCGGCCGTTCGCGAAGCACTACAGTATACACACAAGCACAACACATGGTTCGCTTTGCTGCAATTATTTCACTCTCGTACTTTTGATTCTCTTGAAAGTTTCTTTCATTTTCTTGATGAACTAACTGAAGAGGAATTACGTTGGCACTCTCTTCCTTATATCGGATTACAGCATGAAGATAATCGGCAAAAAGCATCCCAGCAAGACAGTGCAGCGATTACTTCCCTTATAAAAGCTTGCCAACATCATAAGTTCTTTCCAGCATACATGAAACATATTTCATCTATCGATACTTCCTTTCTTAAAGAACATTTAAAAATCATCTCTGAAGGTTGGTATGAAACTGTGATACAACCTAATTACATCGAGTTTACCAGTATGCTTGAGCGTGATGCCCAGCAAAAACGTGCGCTTCAATCAACGCATCATCCAGAAGAGCTTGTCAAATATATAACCGGTAGTCCGTATCAACCTGAGCCTTCTATTCATCAAGTTATACTTATCCCGCAATATGTGTATCGGCCTTGGAATGTAGAAACAACTTTACCAGGGATGAAAGTATTTTATTATCCAATCTCAGACAATAATGTGAGTTTAATCGAAGATCCTTATTCTCCGCCTTCTACATTAGTTCATAGTTTTAAGGCACTTGGAGATGAAACGCGATTAAAAATTATAAAGTTGCTAACAGAAAGAGATCACTCACTTCAAGAGCTAACCGAGCAGCTCAAAATTCCAAAAACGACTCTTCATCATCATTTGTCTTTACTTCGAGCAGCACGCATCATTAATGGCAAAGGTTCTCGGTATTATATACAGCTTGATCATTTAACTTCTCTCCAAGAAAAATTACAGCGTTTTCTAGAAAAGAGGTGAAAAAATGAAGGAAAATCAACATGTATTTACCAACCGTTCTTTTTTATGTTTATGGCTCGGGGAAACCATTTCTGAACTAGGAGGATCGATAGGCGCTCTATGTAATTCGTTATTATTGTATGAATTGACCGGGTCAAAGTCCGCTATGGGAACGCTATGGCTAACGTATTTTATCCCGTCTTTAATTCTTCAGCTGTTTATCGGCCCGTTCATTGACAGGATAAGTCGTAAATATATTATGCTGTGGTCTCAAATTTTAAGAGGAATGGTGTTTTTTATACCCGTTCTTCTTATGTTTTCAGGTCAGATTGAGATATGGTGTTTGTTCATTATTCAAATCGTACTTGGAATTCTGCAACCTCTATATGTTCCTGCTGCGTCAGCCCTGCTTCCTACAATTGTCGAACATAATAAACTGACACAAGCAAATGCTTGGCTTGACGGTACAGTCCGAACAATGAGCTTCTTAGCTCCTACACTAGGAGGACTCATCATTGCTTACATAGGAGCTTCATCTACTTATATAATGGTAGGAGTTTTATTTCTTATAAGTGCGAGTAACCTTGCTTATCTTCATGAGCCTTCCGTTACACACGATAGTAAAAAGGTGACTTGGTTAAAACAAATCATTTCTGGATATCAATATTTTTTCAAGCAACGTACGCTTATATGGCTTGGCTTCTTTACTTCTTTAGTTCAATTTAGCGTTGGGGTAACAATGGTAATCAACGTTCCATATATAATAGAAGAATTAAGCGGAACATCTTTTTCATATGGTATTTTTATGGGGAGTTTTCCTTTCGGTTATGTAATTGGTTCTTTCCTAGTCGGAAAATGGGGAAATACATGGCCGCAAAGATACGTTATGCTTTCTGGTCTACTTATGGGCGGGTTATCATTTTTCTTACTTGGTTTTGTAACCTCCTTTCCTCTTGCTGTTTTATGCGAAATTCTTGGAGGTATTTGTTTCCCATTTTTCAATATTCATCAAACGAGTCTTCTTCAAAAAATCGTTCCTTCTCATCTTATGGGACAAATATTTTCTGTTCGACTCTTCTTGATCCGAGCAACTATGCCTTTAGGTATTTTATTTGCAGGGCAAATTGTCGAAATATCAGGTATCCGTTTTTTGTATATCATGATTGGTAGTATTATTCTTATTCCTGCTTTATTTGGTATGTTACTTCCCTTCTTTTCCTTTTTAGATGAGGAGAATAATAGCGTTACTAACACGTAGTTTTCTTTATGTTATCCAAAAGATAGTATAATTTTATTAGGAAATATATTTACACTAAGGGGGATTTTTACCAATGAATAATTTAAAAATGACTTTGCTAGAACATGAAGTTCCATTTGATATTATTCATCACGAAAAACAAATACGTACCGCCCAAGAAGGTGCAGATTATTTCGGAATTGAGATTGGTCAAACGGCTGCAACATTAGTGATCAAGTCAGAAAAAGATTATTTTGCGGTTATTGTTTCTGGAGCTCGCGGACGTGTAAATTTACAAGAAGTATCGGGAATTTTAAGATGCAATCAATTGAAAATGGCGACTCCGCAAGAAATTAAGCAAATAACTGGATACAATGTTGGCAGCATATCTTTAGTTCTTCCATTACCTTGTATCTTAGATAGAGGCCTTATGTGCTATCCATTTATTTACGGAGGTACAGGCGAACCAACATCAACGTTGAAGATTGACCCAAATGCGTTAGAAAACATAAATCAAGTTACTGCTTTTCTCGATTAAGGTAGTGACTCAAGAAGTTCACCTTTTTTCAGTACTGTTCCCATGCCATCTAATAAAGTAACAAGTGGATTTATCAGAATTATAGAAACGAAAAGAAGATGAACATCTATTTACAACAGGTAGTTATCTTCTTTTTCTCTTTAAAAAGATTTTTTAGTACTCATTTTCTATTATTTAGATTGGTTTGGTAAATTTTTTTATATGAATCACTTTTTTAATAGAAAATACACATAGTAAAAACGAATCTAACTTATTTCGTTTTTATTACATCGAAAACTATTGGAGATTTCTTCCATACCCTGAAAACAGCTAAGTATTATTTACACTTAAGAACAACACATTATCGCCTTATTAAAGGCATCTTCAGGGATATACACTTTATTTTCTTTAATTTTATATGGAATATGATTTTTTTCAAGAGTACCTGTATTAACAGAATCTACAGTGTCACCCCATCGTACATATTTACCACTGTAGCCTTTTGGGTAAAAAAACACTACTAAAAGAACAGAAAAACATAAAAATAAAAATGCGATTCGTTTCTTTCCCAAAATTTTCACCTCTCCATTCATAATATAGCTATATAGAATTCATAAGTATGCTAAATATAAGTAGTCTGTACACCCATGCCCATCAACTTAAGCATCCTCTCTACTTCGTCATAAAGTTTTAATGTTTAAAAATAAAATAAAAAAGCCTTGCCACTCAAATTTTTTAAAGTTAATGATATAGGCCTAATCTATAAAATATAAACTACTATTTATGAACCGTCACAATTACTCCGTCCATATTGTTCCCTGAAATTTCATAATGCTGATTTACCGGGACATTAATGGTCGTATTTTTTGAAACTTTATAATAAGAAACCTTATACTTTTCCCCCCCAACATTAGTTGAAATCTCCTTTTTTTCCTTCAAGAAATCTAAGTATTCTTCTAAAGTAAATTTCTTTTTTTGCATGATTGCACTATGAGGCCAACCGACGTAACGTATATGCCATGGCTCATATTGAATTCCTGTAATATTACTTTTATTTTTCGGATAGCGTAAAACAAAACCGTATTTCCATACATTGTCTTCAATCCATTTTCCTTCAGGGGCTTTCTCCATTTTCATTTGAGTAGACCCTACATCAAGTGATAGCCCTAAATTATGTTCACTATATCCTGCTGGTAATGCATAATCAGAACCCATTTTTTCATATAGATTCCTTTGTTCTTTAAAATCTCGATAACCGCTACTGATCAAAAAATAATGAACCCCTTCTTTTTCTGCAGCATCTACAATCTTCAAAAAATTTCTCAAAATATCCTTTGATAAACGAAGATTTCTATCATGCACTACATATCCTCTTACTAATTCCGTATTTTGAAATACATTTATAATATCAGACCTTATGCTATCTTTCTGAACAGGATAATCTTTATTGACTAATAATAAATCACCCTTATAAATTTGTTCTTTTGTAATCTCTTTCTTTTCAGTATTTGTAGAGTTTACCTCATCACCTTTTTCTGCGATTTTAACATCTACTCCATTTTGAAATAATGGTGCAATATAAATACCGACACATACTGTGCACAATATAAAAAGAGAAATAAATACCCACTTTTTCATTCCTAGTTCCTCCTTGACCTAACTTACGTATAGGATAGAAAAAACTATTTAAATAAATAGTGGGGTAAACTTTAAATTTTTATTAAATTATTAAATGAGATTCCACGTCATCGTCTTTCGGTAACCTCACTTCAAATATTGTTCTTATTACATTACTTTCTGCAGAAATCGTCCCATTATGCTGTTCCACAATGTTTTTCGCAATAAATAACCCAAGGCCCGTACTATCCTGCTGTTGAGTTCTTGCTTTGTCTCCTGTATAAAACATATCAAAAAGATACGGTAAATCTTCCTTTGGAATGCTATCTCCATAATTAATAATTTGTACAACAACTTTTCCATTATCAATATACCCGTTGATATCAACAAATTGTCCATCATATCCGTAGCGAATTGCATTCGTTAAAAGATTTTCAAATACTCTTGCTAATAATTTTCCATCTCCATTAATAGTTAAGTGAGGATTCACATTCATTCTGGCTACTAAGTCTTGTTTCTCTAATAACGGATATAATTCTTCATCTAACTGTATAAGTAATTCACTTATATCAATTGGTCTCTTTTCCAGCTTCAGCATGCCATAGTTCATTCTTGTTATTTCAAATAATTCATCAATCAAGTTCTCAAGTCGTTGAGATTTCGTAAAAGCAATAGTAGAAAAATGTTTAATTTGTTCCCTCGTCAAATTCTCGTCTTTAAGAATTAAATCTAAATAACCCAAAACAGATGTTAATGGTGTTCTTAAATCGTGAGCCAGATTGACAACTAACTGATCTTTACTGCTTTCTGCAAAATCTCCTCTTGCTACCGCTTCTTTTAACTTTTCACTTGCTAGGTTAATTTCGTGTGCGATATCCCCAAACTCGTCATTCGATGAAATAAGAACTCGGTTTGTAAAATCACCGTTAGCAAGATGATGAATCCCATTAGAGATTTCATGAAAATACTTCAAATATGGTCTGGTAAGAAAAAAGAAAAACAAAATAGATAAAGGAATAAATATAATTAAAAAGAAATTAATGTCTCCAATTTCTCTTATCGTTGAACGGAATTGAGCTAAAGAATCCTCATAACGAACCACTTTTTTATAGTAGAGTTGTAGCCCTTTGTAGATCATATACGTTATGCTACCAGCTAGTATCATACTTAACGCAAATAGTGCGATCATTTTTGAACGAAAGCTTCTTATCATTTTAGTCATTGAAAGTATAACCTACCCCCCAAACCGTTTTTATCAATTTATTCTTTCTTTTATCTTCTCCAAGTTTTTTCCTTAAGGTACGTATATGTACCATTACTGTGTTTCTACCTTCGTAATAATCTTCTGCCCATACTTGTTGAAAGATATTTTCCACACTGTATACTTTCTTCGGATGACTTGCTAATAAATATAAAATATCAAATTCCTTTGGAGTTAATTCAATTGGTTCTTCATATACACTAACTGTCCGTTGTTCAGGATAAATGACTACTCCACCAATTTCTAAAACTGATTTATTGTCCTCTGCTTTCGGTTGATTTAACATTAAAAATCGGCGTAATTGCGCATTTACACGGGCAACTAATTCAATCGGAGTGAAAGGTTTCGTCATATAATCATCTGCACCTATTACAAGTCCTGTCACCTTATCAAAATCAGATGTTTTTGCACTTAAAAAAATGATGGGCATATGATATTGTGCACGAATTTGACGCGTTACTTCATAACCGTCCATTTTAGGCATCATAATATCTAAAATCACCAAATCAATTGGTTGAGAGTGAATAACACGAATAGCTTCTTTTCCATCAGCTACTTTAATAACATGGTAGCCTTCTTTTTCTAAATGTATCGCAATTAAATTAGCAACTTCTATCTCATCGTCAGCTATTAAAATTGAAATTCGATTCATTTTACTCCACCCCTATATCATTTCGTTTCTATTCTATTGGCGCTCTAAAAAATTTGCTCATTATATATTTTCATACACCCGACTTTATACTAGTCCACTCTGCTTTTACAATAGGGAGATACAGTCGAGATACGTGTAAAACTAGATCATAGTACTAGGGAATCTGACCTCCAGTTTAGTGATCTCATCATAAATGCCCTTCAGCTTAAGATATTTTAATACCCAAAAGTACTTAAAAACCTTTATTTTTTCTAAACAAGCTAGATTAGAAAGGATGGCGCTTTTTGTCTGTCTGTTTCTATATCTGACGAGATTTTGCTAGAAATATTAGTTTTGTGCAACGAACCAATAAGTATCAAGCAAAAGATTTAGTCGCTTTATGTGTATGAATGAACCAATTTGTTTTGAATATAGACGGGAAATGGCTGTCGGCAAGCATTTGATAGTTAAGTAAGCAACATGCACGATTCTGGAACAACACATTTAAGGGATTAAAAACAACTTACGGATCCTTATTCTACAGAAAATAAAAATAAATCCATAAAAAAAGTCTAATCAAAATAGATTCGTTACTTTTTAAATGAACATTTAGTTTTATAAAAAAGTTTAATCAAAACACATTTAGAATTCTTTATCTGATGAAAATGTAATTCAATATATTATTGATGATAGTGAGATTAAGAATGAGGACATTAATTTTGAAGATAGAAAGATTGATGAAGAAAGACCAACAAATGAATTATTATTAACTCTAAAAGCGATCCCTAAGATTGATTATAGTCAATTTAAAACTAAAGAACTCGAACGATTATTTGCTCTCTTACAACTTGTTCAAAGCAATAACAAACAAATAACAAAAATTGAAATACTTGATAGCAAAGATAAGTCGCATGGATTGCATTAAAAAAATATACAGCAAATCACATCGAAAGACCAATCGTTATCTGTAATGAAAAATGTCTCAGAAGAGTACTGGGCATATTTAATTCGTACACAAATCCATGACAAAAATACAGTCAGTTAAAATCGCGCAGAATAAATTCTTCCAATTTTTCGCTCTTAAATAATACATCATGTACTCCCATAACTTTTCCTCCTATAGAAGGTATATATTTTATTTCCCTTATTATAATATAGTGAAATAAAAGGTACATTCCGCTTAATCATTTTTTTATATTTATGAACAAAAAAGATAGACGAAGTAGAAGATTCTACTACTCTATCTTTTTTTGTATTATGAATTATTTAGCCTTAAATTCAATGAATTGAGTTTCATTTATTTTTCTATCATTCAATTTCTAAATCCACAATTAAATATGCAAAAATTACAACAAAATAAATACTTACTCCAGGAGCTGTTAATACATGACCTGCTATAAACGCAATACCTAAACTTAATGCTAGCGAGGTTGCTAATAATCCGTATTTTACTGTAAATACCTCTCTAAACCTAGTTATTAGCACGAAAAGAATTTTTATACCAAAGTATAAAAATAGAATTAAAAGTAGAGCAAAACCGATAATTCCAAATGCATAGAACCAATCATCGAAATCTCTTTCAATTAGCTTCGGACCCGGATTATCTTTGAAATTCCCAGAGTATCCCATACCTAATAACTTTTGAGACGTCGGTGCTTCTGTATAATAGTCTTTATATATTTTCTCAAACACCTCACGTCCACTGAAAATAAGCGATTGTGTTTCCTCTTTCTTCTTTACTTCCTTTTCCTCTTGTGTAACAGGAGGTTTCTGATGTTGTTTACCTTCTTTCTTTTCCTCTGCCTCTTTCATCTCTTGTTTATTCTCAAGAAATTGGAAATGAAACCCTATATTTTTGAGGAATGGAGAAAACGGTGTATACGCTAATATTCCAGCAAAAACAACAGTTGCAATGATACCGTTCAGTAAATATGGTTTCTTTTTTCTATCTTTACGCTGTAAAAATGCTTGAACATAACACATAAACACAGCAACAATCATTGTACCAACAATGGCCCCAAATCCCACCTTTGTACCAATAGCAAATAATGAGAAAATCATTAACAGAGAAGGAATCCAAAAATAACTCTTTGCTATACTTGTTGTTTTTTCAATTGAATATAGAAAAACAATTGGGCATATCACTGCTAAAATGGAACCTAATTCATTCCCTGCATAGAACCAACCGCGTGAACCGATTTTTATAGACGTGTAACTATTATAATCCGTTCCTGTCGCAATCGAAATAACCATGATGGCATTTATAATTAATGTTGAATATACGATATAATTACGCATTTTCGAATACGTATTTACTTTATTTTTTAATGATTTAAACACAAAAATATAACAAGTAAGCATAATGAGCGGGTATAAAGATTTTGCTATAAATTTAATTTCTTCCCCCAATATGATAGGGCTTTTGACAAATTTATTATTTACAAAACCTGCCGCACAAACAATCCCAACTACTATTAAGTATATGATATATTTACGATTCTCTTTTTCTCTTGCTTGAAGCAAAATATAGATTCCACCAAGAGCCATTACAAATAAACGCGTAATAACTCCAATTGTTGTATCAATTTTTAAAACCATAATACAGAATGATGTGAGTAAATCTAAAATCGGTTGTAACATAATGAAAATCAATAAAAAATTTTCAAATTTATTACTTAAACTATTATTCTCTAACATCCCAACCCCCCATAATTATCATATCTCACTTTATACAACTTACAATAAACCTTTCACTCGTCTCAAATACTCATTATAAGTAAACATTAAGTAACTCCAAAATATACAATAACAGTTGATTTTGGAGTTATTTTTTGTTTGCTTCACTTTTTTTCGGTACTCTGCAACTAGATGGTAAATTCATTGACTCGGGCGCAACAACCATATACTACCATTATTTATACTATTTTTCCAATTTCATTTGTATTTAACATAAGTACCAGAAAAAAGAGCCTAATCAAAGGCTCTTATATATATATTTCATTCAAATACCATAACCCAATATCTTTCTCCCGTTTCTCCTTCTTCAACAACTTTCTTCCAACCTTTATTTTCATAGAATTTCATTGCTTTTTCATTTTTAGATACGCACTTCAATCTTAACGGTTTATTCATTTTTTCTATGGAGGCATGAATCAACGCTCCACCAACACCCTTACCGAAAAAATTAGGATGAACAAATAAATTATGTATAAAGTTTTCTGGCAAATATAAAGAAGCAAATCCAAGAATACGATTATTCTCTTCTGCTAAAATAATAAATTCTCCTACAGTATCCTTATCAAAATCTTCTAGAGTCATTTCCTCTATATCCGCCCAATGGAAACTTTTACGACGTGATTCTAAATATATCAGCCTTAAAGCAGGGTAATCTAAATTATTTGCTACTCTAATATTCAAATTTCCACTCTCACTTTCTTTTACATAATGAATTCAATTTTTAATTTTATTCAGTTCTTTTAAAACAAAATTTTCTCGATGTATCCACCAATTACGTTCACATTGATTAATGATTTTTTCATTTTGATTAATCGCATCATTAAGCCTCACCCATTGTGGTGTAAATTCTTGTTCAAGCTCATAGCCTTCTAATTTTTGAGTGGTTTTCTCACCATCCACTTCACAAAAATAATAATGTGATGTCATTTGAAATATAGCATTTTCATCATATTCATCTATATATCTTTCAACGACCACACCCATTTTATTTCTAATTGCACAGTTAAGATAGCCTGTCTCTTCAGCTACCTCTCTCATTAATCCTTCTGCATGTCTTTCATTCTTTTCAATTCCACCTCCAGGAAATATATAATCCCCCAAGTTAGAATGAACGAGAAGAATCTTATTGTCTTGAATAATAATAGCTCTAACAGCTTCTCTGTAGTTGATCTTAACTTTGTTTTCATCAATAATTTCTGAAATTCCTAATAATGCATTCAAAATCTAAATACCTCCATCCGTTAACAATTGCCAAACATTTTTATAAAGTAACTTCAAACCCGTCCACATACACCGCACTTCCCGAAATCTCAACTTCTAAAATACCATTCCATTCTTTTCTCACCATTACTCTCACTCGTCCATCTTTCCCCATTTCGTGCCCTTGCTCTATTAAGAACTCTTTTTCCTCTTTACATTCCTTATCGATAAACGTAACGTAATATGCCCCCATAACTCCAGACGCTGTTCCAGTCACTGGGTCTTCTATTGTACCAGCATATGCTGATGAAAAATGACGTGCATGCATGTGAGCATTTGAGTCGTATGTTTCGAAACAGAAAGGGTGAATGGAAGCCCGGGGCATTTCTTTTAAGATAGATGGGAATAACTTGTTGTTAGGTTTCATCTCTTTAAACGACGCAAGCTTTTTCACTGGAACTAATAGAGTCCAATTCCCTGTACTTCCATATACAATTGGTAGATTTTCTTCTAAATCATTCCCATGTAGACCTATGGAAGCAGCTAACTCTTCTCTTAAACCATCAAACTTTTGAAACTGTGGATTTGCTTGCTTCATCATTATGTATGGTCTTCTATCAGAATCTAGCTCCACTTGTATTGGTAAAATTCCTGCTTTCGTTTCAATTGTAAAGTTTCCTGTCTCTTTTATTAAACCTCTAGTTTGCAATGCGTAAATAGCAGCTACAGTTCCGTGACCGCAAAGATCCATTTCATACCCTGGCGTAAAATAACGGATTCTCCAATCTGCTACGCCTGATTGCATTAAAAAGGCAGTCTCGTTAAATCCTACTTTATAAGCTATATTTTGCATCTCATCATCTGTTAATTTGTCAGTATGTAAAACAACTCCTGCTGGATTTCCCTTATTTGGTTTATTGCTAAATGCATCATAATGATAAACTTTTACTGTATGCAATGGATTCATCTCTTCGTCACATAAGATTCAAAAAATTTATTACTTCAAACTTCCCATATATACTAATCCATTAGAGCGGTTGCCATTCATCGTCACATATTCTACTTTTTCATATTCTAACTGTTGAAAATTGCTTGTCCATTCTTTTACTCGTTCCTCATGATGATGACGTAAAACTGCACCATCAGCTAACTCAAATACACCGTACAAATTCATGAATTGATTTTGTTTCAGCTCAAGTAACGTTCTTCCATATCCACATCCATAATCTAATATAGCGGCTTCTTTGTTCACATATTTTGAAAACCAATCAAATTGAAAAGGTGTAATAAATTGTTTTTCATTCGCTACTTCATTCCAGTATTCTTTTTGGTGATTCATCTCTTGCATCCCCTTCATTATTATGTAATATAGACGCTTCTATTTTTTCATATTGTTCAGAACGTTTAATTATTTCATAATTATCATTAAATATTTTATCTAATAATTTCAATATGAATGATTTTCGTAATATTGACAGTATCAATCATTTGTAATTCCCATATAAATAATTGAAATACACTACGCATAGGGGTGAGATTATGAATGCTTCTTCATTTTACTCTATTGTGATCATAATTGCTGCGTTGGTCTTATGGCGGAGAACTAGAGCAATGTATCGTCCAATTAAAGGAAATGGAATCCGTCTTCTTTTACCCATATTATTTCTACTATTACCTAGTCTTTTCACAATTCTGAATCCAAATGCACATGCCGCTTCCTGGGAATGGATTTGTGCAGCTATCTTTGGGTTCCTTTTGTCCATTCCACTTATTTGGACCACTAACTATGAACTCCGATCAGATCAGCATATTTATGCTGTAAGAAACAAGAGCTTTATCATTACCTTTCTTATCGTATTTATTGTCCGATTTTTACTTCGTGATTATTTAACATGGCTAGGTCCAGAAACAGAAGTAGCACTATTTATGACTGTAGCGCTGGGATATATCTTACCTTGGGGGATTATCTCTTTCATCAAATTTCGTCAACTATACAAAAATCGAATCCGAACTAACGACAACATTGACTTCCGATAACACTGATTTTGGGAATGAAAAGTCCCAGAATCAGTGTTATCGCTTGGCTTGTTAGGAAGAAATATCACTTATAAAAAATTATTTACACTTTCTATGTTAATTGAATGTTGTATTTATCTAATAAATCTTTGAAAGCGGGTCTTTCATTTCCACTTCGTCCAATAACATGTGTGGCAGTCACTAATGAGTTCAAAACTGCCTCTTCAGTAGCCTCACCAATAGCTCGAAATGCTAAATCTATATCTTCTTCATGAATCATTGGAACCGAAATGCAATGTGCAGTTTTTTCATGGGATATTTTTGTAGCTGTTGAAAAACCAATTACCACCTCACCACTTCCAGTTGTAATGATAGAACCAGTACGTGATAAGCCTGTTATAGTTCTTTTTATAATCCGGTTTAGCTGTCTTTCTGATACGGGAAGATCTGTTCCAACAATTATAATAATTGACCCCTTATCTTGTTCCTCACGCGACTGAAGGATAGCATCTCTCAATTCTTCTCCAACAGCTTTTCCATTCACTTTTAAATCACTCAAGATTCCAAAGTTAGACAACACTAAAACACCCATCGTATAAGTTCCATGTTCCATTCTCATTCGTCTGGAGGCAGTACCAATACCACCTTTTAATGAATAACACAGCATTCCAGTACCTGCTCCAACAGTGCCTTCTTGAACTTCGGATGAGGCATTGTTTAATGCTTGAATAACATGTTCTTTAGTTATAAATCTAGCTCGAACATCGTTTAATAGCATGTCGTTGCATTCACATACGATTGGATTAACAGTTCCAGTCGTTCGTCCTATTTCTGGATTATGTTCTAGCATATATTCAATTAATGCATCTGCAGCTGTTCCGATACTTAATGTATTCGTTAAAATTATGGGAGATTCTAATGTACCTAGCTCATTGATTTGTATGGTCCCCATAGTCTTGCCAAACCCATTAATTACATGGCTTGAAGCAATTAGTTTTTCCTTAAATATATTGCCTTGATGAGGAAGAATAGCTGTGACACCCGTTTGTATATCCTTATCACTAAGAGTTACATGCCCAACAGTAACTCCTTCAACATCTGTAATAGAGTTATAGTAGCCTGTTTCTAAGCGTCCTATTTTCACACCATAATCTCTTATTCTTTTTTGACTAAACATAAATAAGCCTCCATTTTTCCAAACAAATGTGTTCAAATCAGATTATAGTTGGTTCTATTTTTATGAAAAATATTCTTTAGGACAGACTCTAAAGAAACTTGTTGCTAATTCTTTCAATAAAGAAGGTATGTCCAAACCACAAAAAAAATAACGAAGCAACTCTTTTTATACGTTCCACACCGCTGATCCACTATATAGAAACAACGATTGAACATTTCCTTTTATTGTTATTCATCTTATAATATATAAAAATCCTCTCATTCCAGGAATGATATAAACTACAAGTGAATAGCTACACTGTATTCATAAAAAGAACATATTTGCAACACGTGACACTATTTTAATGTATAAGTAAAAAATATAATTCATTCATCTATTCATTTTTGAAAAAATACTTTGAGGAGAAAATTTCGTATGACATTTAAACGCAATCGATTACTGTACGCAATGATGACCATCATTGTAATTGTATTAGGACTATGCTCAAGAAAAATTGCTCATGTGTTACCACATATTTTGAATACATACTTAGGAGATGCACTGTGGGCATTAATGATTTTTATTGGTTTTGGATTTATTTTCAAAAGCGTTCAAACAAAAGTTATTGCGTTACTTGCCATATCGTTTTGTTATATCATTGAGTTCAGCCAATTGTATCATGCTAGTTGGATTGATCATATTCGCGAAACAACTTTAGGTGGATTAATATTAGGTTATGGCTTTTTATGGAGTGACTTATTGGCTTATGCGATAGGCATTGTAATAGGTGTGATAAGCGAAATGTTATTTGTATGGATTCGAAAACCTAGCAATCTCAATTAAACTAGCTTCTAGAATCGAATTCTTACACATAGCCAATACATAAGAACTTAGAGTTTCTATGTATTGGCCCATATTTCTTGAAAACCTCCATTACTTGTCTATCGCTCATTAATCTCGTTTTTTGTTCTGTTTTTGTACCAAAACTCCTTTTTCGATAGATAAAAAGTCAAATTCGGCTACAAAACCTTTTCCTTGTGGACTACAAGCATATACTCCGCATTGAAATACTTGTCCCTCAGTATCCTCCATTAATCTCGCAATACGTAGTTGAGTCCACTCTCGTTCCATCAGTTCACTTATTGAAAATGTTTTATCTTCTTCAACTTCCAAAAATTCGACGATATAATCTCCAGATTCCCTACGAATACGAAAATATAAATCTAATGACCCCTGAGTATAATTTTGAGTAGACCAATCTGAGTATCCGTTATTTGTAACAACTGCTCCAAGTTTACATGAACCATTTGGTTCGTATTCAATAGATGTTTTGATCCAACAATCCTTAGAAAAGCGAACCATTAGTCCCGCTTGATCATATTGATGTACAGGATATGATCGTACTCTAGTCGTAATAATGACATCCTCATTCATCTCTGTATAAAGAAAATGTCCATTGTCAACAGCAAAACCATAGTGAGTTTTTTGCCAATAATCAGTCATCTCATTAGGTTCAATAATAAGTCCAGTATTTTCCTTTTTTATGTTCCAATTCTCTGGTTGACAATACCACTTTAAATCCGAATGAATTGTATCACTTCGAAACGATTCATATAATGCTAATGAACTCATTTAATATATCCCCCTAAACTCTTCTCAATTATTACCATAATAATTTTATCAAATATTCCAATAAACATAAAATGTCTCATAATTTCTATCTTGTTCTTCTACTCATGCCCATCAACTTAAGGATGGAAATAAACTGAACTTTCGTGTAGCTGAGTTCAAACGTTCTTAAAAATGAAATGAACTACGCTTCTTCTTCACGATATTTCTTCCTTTTTTCTCTCCAAGTGATATATACAATACATGAAACGGCTACAATGATTGGAATCGCGATAAAAGAACCGATGAAAGGATAAGCCGCAAGACAAAGTATACAAGCTATCGCAGCTAACACCTTACCCAAGACATTTGTAATCAGCTTAACTCCAGCTGCTGTGCCAACAACATAAGTGGCGATTGCTAATGAGTTAGGAATAAATACTAATTGTTCTAATCCAATGTCAAAAATAAAACTTAACAATAAACCCATTGCTGCAATCGATCCTACTAATAAAACCGCACGACTAGGGGTTGAATATTTTTTATTAATGTGATCCAACCATGAGGGGGCTAGATGTTCATGAGATAAGGAATAACCTAACCGACTCATACTCGCAACAAATGCGTTGTTTGTTCCTAAACATATAATAAAAGCGAGAATTGCCGTTACCCAGGCACCATTTACCCCTGCAACTTTTTCCACAACTTGGGCTAGTGCTGCATTATTCATAGCCTGATTAACAGTTTGTTCTCCTGTTGAATAGGATTCCGTACCAATCACAGCCAAAATAATACCAAAGTACAAAACACCGATTATAACAATAGCTCCCCATGTAGATCGCATGATGTTTTGTTTTCTTGGGTTTTTAAATTCTGGTGCTAAACTGGAGATAGCTTCCCATCCAAAAAATGACCAAAAAATAAGCATTACAGATTGACCGATTGGAATGAGGCTGTTCTTTGTAATATGGAGTGTTATACTCTCAAGGTTAATAACTGGAAAAGCTAACACTGATGTACTCAATAAAATTAAAAATGTAAGCCCGGCCAAACCTAATTGAACTTTCCCACTTGTTTTTAATCCCACATAGTTTCCGATAACCGCAATGATGAGCAATACACTTGCAATGACATAGGCAGCAAAATGTGGAAAATTAAATGCAAAAGCTATGTAAGTCCCACCCGTCAATGAGACAATAATTTGACCTACACTTCCTGCAATGAAAAAAAACCAGCCAGTGAGGGCACCTGCATAATGCCCAAAAGCTTTATTTGCAAAAGTCAATATTCCTCCTGAACTAGGGAAATCAATTGAAAGAAAGGCAAATGTACAGGCTAATGGAATGCTAAGAAGTATCATTATTATCCATGAAACTAATGCATTTGAACCCGCAATACCCGCTGTCATACCGGGCAATATCAAAATTCCTGATCCTAAAACAGCTCCGACATATAAGGCGATGCCTTGTGGAACTGAAATGGTTCGCTTCAATAATTGTGACAAAATCATCCTCTCCTTACTATTTATGTATAATTTAATTATAGAAGGTTATTTACTTATTTTATATAAACTATTGAATATTTCAGACTGTTGAAACTTTATGTTTTGAATAAATAACAATATAATTATTTACAATTAGGAAAAGGAGAGGATAACTTTGGACAACATTGACCGAAAAATATTAGAACTCCTTCAGGAGGATGGCCGAATAACAATTATTCAGTTATCGAAAAAATTGAATCTTAGTCGCCCTAGTGTAAATGAGCGATTACGGCGATTGCAAGAAAATGGGGTCATTCAAGGTTTTACAGCACGTATTTCTCATGAGGAAATTGGAAAAAGTACACTTGTAATCATTCAAATAGGCAACTTAAAAATAGAGTGTCACCGATTTGAGGAGATAATTAAAAAGGAAATGGATATTCTAGAGTGTCATAGGGTGACAGGAACAAATAGTTATTTTATGAAGGTAGTAGTCGCTTCAATGAAAGATGTAACAGCCCTCGTAGATCGACTTATTCCTTTCGGACAATTAAACACATCTGTAGTACTTTCATCACCTATTATGTATCGCCCTTTGCTCCCTGTTAATGATTACTAAGTTTCACTTAAATTGAAAGTCACCACTCTATAGATTCAGTTTTTTATTATTGAACGAACGATTAACAAGTTAAGAAATGTATTTCTCCTCAAAACGAAAAAACTGTTAATACTTTTTAACCGATATTCTACAACTATCCTGCTCCATTAGTTCAATAAAAAGGATGAAATGAAATCCCTTCGCCACTTAAATAAGTTATTTCAGTTCATCTTTTTTATAAACAGTACGACTTTCTTACAAACCGTTCATCTTTGTTTCAAACCGACAATGTAAGCATTTAAGTATTCAAAATGATCCCCATAATGAATAAACCATGCCACCAACAAAAAATGCTAAACCTAAAGCAAAAACAATCAAAGCGAGTATTCCATTTTTATTATTTTCCATAAAATTGTCTCCTTGTAATTTTATATTTGTTTCATTTTTTATACTAAAAAAACCTTTAGTCGTAATTATGGCTAAAGGTTATTATCATCATACTTCTCAGTTTATAAAAGTTTATATTCTCCATTTTAAAATTTAGAAGCATATAGTCCTAACGAATGTTTCTAATTCTAATTAATATTGATAAATTGCTTAGTGTATATTTTCGTTAAAATGTAGGTGGGACCACATCCAATATTTACTGTTGTGTAGCAACATTTGAGCTCATCCATACACATAAAGCGACTAAATCTTTTGCTTGGTACTTACTAGTTCGCTGCACAAAACCAACATCTCTAGCAAGATCTCGTAAGATATTTTGGGATAAGAAGCTTTGAATTTCTTGAGCAAATAGTTGTAATTCATCAGATACAGAAATAGACATACAAAAACGCCATCCTTCCCTATGATTCTACAGAAAGAATAGCGTATTTTTTCATTTTGAGAGCTTTATAAAATTCTTAAGTTGATGGATGTGTGTCCCCCCTTCCAAGGTATCATTTTCCTCATAAAAGTGTATATTTGCAACCTATTAACATTTGAGAATCGAGTGTAACTAATCGCTTATCAACAACCTTTTCAGAGAAAGTAAAATGCCCCTTTTCTATCAGTTAAAAAATATTCATTTGTAATCAGCCCTTTAAAAATGATAGCAGTGCTTCATTAAATTCTTTGGCATGTGTTGCATTGAACCCATGTGGACCACCCTTTATTAAAGCTACCTTAGAATTAGGAATTGCTTCATGCGTTAGCTTTCCACTATATTCAAATGGAACAGTTGCATCTGAATCACCATGAATAACAAGGGTAGGTATATTAAACTTGGCTAAATCTTCTCTGAAGTCCGTTTTGCTGAAAGCAGCGATACAATCTAGTGTTCCTTTAGGCGATGCACCCGCTGCAATATCCCTATTGTAAAGTCGAAATGGTTCACTGACTAAGTCAGTTCGATCTCCAGCAGTAAAAAATCCTTTCGTAAACTCATCAAGAAATGCTAGGCGATCATTTTTTACTCCATTTTCAAACTCTTGAATTGCTGCATCATCTAATACTCCCTCAGGATGATCTGCTGACTTGTAAAGAAATGGTGGTACAGCTCCTGCAAATACAGCCTTCTCTACTCTATTTGTTCCATAGTTTCCGATATAGCGAGCTACTTCTCCACCACCCATTGAAAATCCGACCAGTGTGACATCTTGGAGATCCATATGCTCTAGTAACAGATGTAAATCAGTAGCAAACGTATCATAGTCATAACCGTTCCATGGCTGAGAAGATTTCCCGAACCCTCGACGGTCATAAGTTATGACTCTGTATCCAGCCTCAACGAGAGCAAGAACTTGGTATTCCCAAGATCGACCACTTAATGGCCAACCGTGAATGAATACTACTGGCTTCCCTGTGCCATGATCCTCATAATATAGCTCAATGGGTGCTTGATTTTCGGTTCCTACAGTAATTTTTGCCATTCTTCTACCTCCAAAAAATATTCTAATATATATCCTTTTCTTCAATAATCCGGATGAATCTCGTAACCTATTTATGCACGTCTATGTTGTGGACTCTAAGCATGAAACTCTATTGTTCCGCTGAATTCATTTTCTGTTTTTGTAACAATTCCCCATCTAATACCTTTTTCATCATGAAATAATTGCTGAACATTCCTCATATTCAATTCTAATAACAAAAATAGGTGACTATCAATATTGTTCTATCTATAGAATGTATAGGTAAAACCAATCAATTTTATGGTAAAAATAACTATAGTTACCATCTATGAAAATTATAGATAATTTAGAATTGATTAATGAATTGGTTTTCAAATACTATAAATTTGTATAGCGCTTCATGTTCTGTGAATGCTGCTATAACTAATATAACGAAACTAGGAATTTATGATAATGTTCCACTGTTTAAACTTTCTTCGATTACTTAATTTTTAGGAGGAATACATAATGTCTGATCTCTATTCTCGTATTAACAAAGATGATGCTGTCGTTCTTTTAGTGGACCATCAAACTGGCCTTATGTCCGGACTAGTACGTGACTATGGTGTTGATGAATTCAAGAACAATGTTTTAGCTCTTGCTCACACTACTAAGTTTTTTGATTTACCAGTTATTTTAACAACAAGCTTTGAACACGGACCTAACGGACCTTTAATGCAAGAATTGGTTGATCTATTTCCTCACGCACCAAAAATAGCTCGACCTGGACAAATTAACGCATGGGATAATGATGATTTTGTAAAAGCAATCGAAGAAACTGGAAAAAAACAACTTATCATCGCGGGCGTAGTTACGGATGTTTGCGTTGCTTTCCCGGCACTTTCCGCTATAAAAGCTGGGTATGAAGTATTTGCTGTTACTGATGCTTCAGGAACTTTCAGTAAACAAGTTGCAGATGCTGCCAATACGCGTATGGCACATAGTGGCGTGCAACTTATGAACTGGTTTAGCGTAGCGTGCGAATTACAGCGCGATTGGCGCAACGATGTCGAAGGTTTTGGCAATTTGCTTGCTAGTAATCTTCCAGGTTATCAAAATATAATTGGAAGCTATATGGGAGCTCAGCGAGATCTTAGTAAACAAAATGCATAAATTTAGCGCTGGCTAAATCAGCGCTCCTTTTTAAATTAAGAAGTATAGCAAAGCTTTTATTTTTACGATTACAGCTAAAACTAATAGAAAATATAATTGTTTCAAAAAACTTTATTTGAAACAATTTTAAAAAAGGAGAGTTTTATTATGAGTAATTTAGAATTGTTAACTCCGGAGAACAGTGCATTAATTTTGATCGATTTTCAGCCTCAAATGACTTTTGGAGTTGCAAGCATTGACAGACAAACATTGATTAATAACGTTATGCTGCTGGCTAAATCAGCAAAAACTTTTAACGTACCTACTATTCTTACTACAGTTGAAACACGCAGCTTTTCTGGTTATTTTTGGCCACAAATTCTTGATATATTCCCAAACCATGAAATTATAGAACGTAGTTCGATGAACTCTTGGGAAGATTCAAAATTTGTTGAGGCAGTTAAGGCAACAGGTAGAAAGAAATTGATATTTGCAGCACTTTGGACTGAAGTTTGCCTTGCATTCCCTGTGCTTGAAGCAATTAAAGCTGGCTATGAAGTTTATGCAGTTGATGATGCTTCAGGTGGTACTAGTTTGACAGCACATAACGCTGCTATGCGTCGTGTAGAACAAGCTGGAGCAATTCCAGTGACAGCAATTCAAGTTTTACTTGAATACCAACGTGACTGGGCACGCAAAGACACTTATGATGCTGTTATGGAAATTGTAAAAGAACACACTGGCGCTTATGGTCAAGGCGTGGAATACGCATATACTATGGTACATGGCGCGCTTCCAAGCAGGAAAATATGAAACAAGAAAGAGTAACTGCCGGAGAAACTCATACAAGGAACACGATGAATGCTGGCGGTCCAGTAACAACGATTGTTACATGGGAAATTCAAGAAGGTAGAGAAAAACAGTTTGAAACATGGAGACATGAAATCGAAGCTGCCGCTACTAAATTCCCAGGGCATTTAGGCGTAAATCTAATAGTCCCCAATAACGGATCCAGAGAGTATACTGTTATTTTTCGCTTTGATACGTATGAGAATCTACGTGCTTGGCAAGAATCAGATATTCGTCGAGATTTGTTAAAAAAGGCAGAACAATTTCAAGCTACTAATCCAACTTACAAAACTGAAAGCAGTTTGGCTTATTGGTTTGTTACTCCGAAAACGCCAGTTCCACCGCCAAAATGGAAAATGTCTATTGTTACCGTTCTTGGTGTATGGCCTCTTAGCATGTTGGTTCCTAAAGTGATAGGACCTATTATAAAAAATATGAATCCTATTATATCAGCTTTTTTTGTTTCTGTATGCATAGTGTCCTTGCTATCATGGGTAGTCATGCCGATTCTCGGTAAAATATTTCATCCATGGTTACAGAATAATAGGAAGTAGATGAGGTGTGAACATGAATTTACCGGATATGATCTTATATAACGGAAAAATCACTACCCTTGACCCATCTCAACCTGAGGTATCGGCTATCGCCATAACTGATGGTTTAGTCACTGCAGTAGGTGGAGATGAGCTTCTTGATAGTGCCACAGAAAAAACCAAAAAAATAGACCTTAAAAGAAAGAGAGCTATTCCGGGCTTGAATGACTCTCATATACACGTTATTCGTGGCGGTCTTCATTATAATATGGAATTGCGCTGGGAAGGTGTGCCATCACTTGCTATTGCTCTGGAAATGCTTAGAGAGCAGGCAAGACGTACACCTGCTCCTCAGTGGGTAAGAGTAGTTGGAGGTTGGTCTGAATTTCAATTTAAAGAGAGACGGATGCCAACTTTGGAAGAGATTAATGCTGTTTCTGAAGACACGCCTGTCTTTGTACTACATCTTTACGATAGAGCACTTGTAAATCGTGCAGGGCTGCGTGCACTGGGATACACAAAAGATACCCCAGACCCTCCGGGCTGTTTAATTGAGCGGGATAAACGAGGTAATCCAACGGGTCTTTTAATTGCCAATCCTAACGCTTCTATTCTTTATTCAAGTTTGGGTAGAGCTCCAGTACTTAATTTTGACGACCAGATTAACTCAACTCGCCATTTTATGCGCGAATTAAATAGATTGGGTATCACAAGTGCCATTGACGCAGGTGGTGGATTCCAAAATTATCCTGATGATTACAAAGTTGTTGAACATTTAGCCGAGAAAGAACAGTTAACTTTGCGTATTGCGTATAATCTATTTACGCAAAATCCAAATCATGAATATGAAGACTTTGCTTCATGGGCAAAAATTGTTTCTCCGGGTCAAGGAAATGATAAGTATAAAATGAATGGTGCCGGAGAAATGTTAGTATTCTCGGCAGCCGATTTTGAAAAATTTCAAATGCCGCGGCCCGAACTAGCTACGGTGATGGAAGCTGACTTAAAGAAAGTAATTTCTCTATTGGTGGAAAACCGTTGGCCATTCCGTTTACATGCAACTTATGACGAGTCAATAACACGTTTCTTAAATGTTTTTGAGGAAGTCAACAGAGAAATTCCTTTTAATGGTCTACGCTGGTGGTTTGACCATGCAGAAACAATCTCAGATCGTAGTATGGAACGTGTTAAGGCTTTAAATGGCGGTATTGCCATCCAAGACCGCATGGCTTTCCAAGGTGAATACTTTGTTGATTTATACGGAAAAGAAGCTGCAAAGCGTACTCCCCCGATTTATCGTATGTTAGACCTGGGTATACCTGTTGGCGCCGGTAGTGATGCAACCAGGGTTTCCAGCTATAACCCTTGGGTTGCTCTTTACTGGATGGTTGCTGGAAAAACCATTGGTGGTCTTTCGATATACGATGAAAAGAATAAACTTGACAGAAAAGTAGCCCTGGAACTATATTCCAAAGGAAGTGCGTGGTTCTCTGGTGATGAAGGTAAAAAGGGAACCCTTGCAATAGGTCAGTTTGCTGATATTGCTGTATTGTCTGCTGACTACTTTACTGTGCCAGAAGAAGAAATCAAAGACCTTGAATCATTACTCACTATTATGGGTGGGCAGGTTGTTTATGGGAATGATGAATTTAAAAATTTATCACCTGAATTGCCGCCAGCATCACCTGATTGGGCACCGACGGGAGTTTATGGTTATGGTGGTGCTAACCTAGCCCACAATATACTTTCTCACGATGCCCATGATCACAAGTTACATAGTTGCAGTAACCCTCTCCATCAACACACTCATACCGTAATAGGAAAAGATGGAACTAAATGGGGTATTGGTTGTACTTGCTTTGCTTTCTAAGTCAGAACCACTGGTCTAATGCCGGTGGTTTTCTTTCTACAATAAGGGTTTGGGGCCGAGGACGGACCCAAATAGTAATGGTATTAAGATCATAATGGTAATATGGGTTCTGGTGCAAATAATATGTAGATCCGAAATAGCAGTGTATCCCTAACGGAATCTATTACTATGCGGTAAGACCGAAGATTTGATTGATTAACTTGATTTCGATGTGGTGGCAATATTTCGATAACATGGAGAAGAAACTCGACAAGTCTAGACAAACTTCCGGTCAAATTATTTTTTACGGTCATCTGTTTATTTTAATGTCTTTGAGTATGGTTGCAGCATCCATTAGACTATTATTTTTACATGAGGTCTATTATTCTTTTATCCTATATTTTGTTTTTGGTTCTGTATTGCTCTATTTCCTGTCAACTACAATTGTTTTTCATCAATACAGGTTTGAACAACACCATTTGAAAATTTATCATTTATGCTTGTTTTTAGGGATTTTAGCAGTCTTTTTTGTTATTAATTTGATTGTAGTAGTACCAAATATTGTGATAATAGGACAATTAACCCCTATTTTTTATCATCTATGCTAAATTAACAACTACATAAATGGTTCTGGTGCAAAGATAAAATAAAAGAGAATATAGCTTATATATTTCTAGCTGAATTCTATTTTATGCTGTAAGCCCAAACAATCGATGGATGAATTTTTTCTAGTTTCGAACAGACTGATGCCGTAAATCAATCTGTTCTTTTTTGATCATATGCATGACTGCTAATCTCAAAATAATAGATGTAGCCGTGTCAAAAGACTTGAACCTTAACATTGGAAGGGCTCAGCTCTTAATAGAATGAGGAACAGGTGCATATGAAAAGATACTTGGCTGATTTGATTTTTCCATTTTTCCTTAAATAAAAAGTCAATGGTATTCCCTTTTGAATCGACTACACCACACATATAAATCCACTGTCCTTTGACTTTAATATAGGCCTCATCCCAAGACTTATAGATTATTTTCAATTTTCCTGAAATTTTTACACTAGAATCATTATTGTTTCTATTATACTGATACTTTTTCAGGATCATTTAACTTCTGCATAAAGATACGTGCTGCAAAACTTAAAAATTTATCATCAAAGTGAATAAGATTAATATCTTGACTTGGTGTTGGATCAACAATACGAACTATGCTCAAGGAATCATTATTAACAAAATCAACCAGTGAGAGTGGTATTATGGCAACCCCATGTCCATTGCATACAAGACTCAATAGAGAAATAGAAGATTTTGTTTCTATATTTGCTACAGATAAAGATAACCCTAAATTTTCACAATATATCTTAATTGATTCACGACAACTGCTTGAAGTCATTATTCTACTCAGCCCTACTAATTCTCGAAAAGAAACAAATGATTTTTTATTCAAAGGATGATTTTTTGGAATCACAAGGACGAGCTCTTCGCTATACAAAAAAGTGCTTGTTAATGTGTCTGGAGTTTGAAAACTACGTGTGATCCCTATATCAATATTATTTTCAACGATTTGATTTACAGTAACTTCTGATTCTATGATTTTTACTAAGATGTTGGGATAATGTTGTTGAAATTGCATAATATAAGGTGTTAAATAGGTGAGGTCCTCTAATAACCCTCCTATAGTAATCACGCCTCTTTTCACACCCTTTAATTCAAAGATCTCATTATGAACCTCATCAAATAGCTGCATGATAAATTTACCTTTATCCAATAGTAACTTACCTGCTTCTGTAATTTTGATACCCCTTCCAACTCGATGAAATAAAGGTGTATCAATTTCACCTTCTAACACACGTATTTGTTGACTTAAAGTCGGCTGTGAAATACCTAGAACTTCCGCAGCTTTAGTAAAACTACCATTATTACAAACTTGAATAAAATACTCTAAATGACGTAGTTCCATTCTTAATACCCACCTTCCGCTTTATGAAAGATTCACACTTAAAAGAACACTATGTATGCGTTGGCATAACAACTATCTTTCTTATACTAATTGTAATCCCATGATTTCTTCATTTTGGAAACCAATAAATGTACTACATTTATTGGTTTCCCCCCTCCTGTTTATTTACTTTTCTTTAATTTATATTTAAGTAGGATATTACTAATTCGAGATATATGTTCAAAAATTTATAGTTCTTGCGCATAATAGCCTAATTTTTTCAACTGTTCGATCATCACTTTTTTCTCACCAGAGTCCAAACCACCAAATATTTGTCGAATCGCCTGTTTATGCTTAGGGAAAATAGTATCCATCAATTCAATACCTTCTGGAGTAATTGACGCATACGTGACACGGCGGTCTTTAGGACATGGTTTTCGTATTAATAACCTCTTCTTTTCCAACTTATCAACTACATACGTGATACTGCTACTTGCAAGTAATATTTTGTCTCCAATTTTTTGTATAGGCTGATCGCCTTTATTGTATAGTAACTCAAGAACTGCAAATTCAGTTGGATTAAGTCCATAACTTTTTATATCTTCTTCAATACGCTTTGTGATTGACTGTGCTGCTCGTGATAATATAACAAATAACTTTAAAGATAAATTCTCATCATTAATCAAACTCACAATTACCAATCCTTTACAAAATATCTCGAATTCAAGACTTATTATATGATTATCAAAATATTATGTCAATAATTCAGTTTAGTTCTATCAAACCACTTATAATTTATTTCTCAACATGAGACGTACGGAGGCGTAATAAAGTGAAACTTTAATCAGTGGGGGTTTTCTTCATTCCCCACTAATTATTAGTTGAACCAATCCGGCTTTTACGGGCAGTTTATCTCCCACCTAACTTCTTTGCTTTCGCCGAATTTTGAGGTGGGAGTATTACTGCCCGTTAATGCGGGATAAATCAATTGGTAATATATAGACATCTCAATTGCGTTATTTCTTTTAAAGAGAGCTTGTTTTCTGACACAAGCTCTTTTTTTATCATATCCTACATAGAATTCAGAAACATTTTACCTGGTGAGTTTTGTACCCTTACAGCGATAGAGACCAAAAATCTGGTTCTGGTGCAAAACCTCAAAACAATTGCAATTAATCTCTAAAGTTTGATTAAAGAACTATTTTTCTGTAGCAAAATAAAGCAGTGCTATGACCGGAAAAGCGATTCCCATCCATAATGCTGCACTCCATCCACCTGAGGCGTATGCCCATCCTCCGATAGAGGATCCAATAGCACCACCCAAAAAGAAAATAGCCATGAATAACCCGTTTAATCGACTACGAATTTCTGGCTTCAAAGAAAAAATCAAACGTTGACTAAGCACAAGGTTTGCGGACACTCCCATGTCCAATAGAATAGCTGCAACTACTAGAACAGCTATTCCGACGGGCGAATTACTCCGAATCATGAGTGGTAGTAATAAAGAAGCGATGACAACAGCGAGAGCTATCCCAGTGGCAATTCGAGTCCATCCACGATCAGCTAGACGTCCTCCTACTGGCGCAGCTATCGCACCCGCAATCCCGACAAGTGCATATAGTGCTATAGCTTTCTGAGAAAAATGAAAAGTAGGGCTAGACAATAATAACGGAACAGTAGTCCAGAATAAGCTGAAAGTCCCGAATACACACGCATGATAAATCGCGCGACGGCGTAAGATCGGGGTAGTTCGCAGTAATTGCCACATTGAACCGAGTAAAGCGGTATAATTTGTGTTTGCCATTGGCCTCCTAGTAGGAAGTACTTTTAATAATATGATCGCTAAGAGAACAATTACTGCCGCAGACAAGGCAAATATTGCATTCCATCCCCAGATGTCAGCTACTAGGCTTGATATCGGACGAGAAAGCATGATACCAAGTAACAGACCACTCATGACATTACCAACAACGCGGCCACGTGTAGATTCTGACGCAAGGTATGATGCAAAAGGTACGAGCACTTGTGCTGCGACCGATCCCAACCCGATGAAGAATGAAGCCACTAAGAACAGTATTCCGTGTTTCACAAATACTATGGCAGTCAGGGCGACTGCACTTAGAAGTAACGATATAACTACCAGCTTTCGGTTTTCAACAATATCTCCTAAAGGTACAAGAAATAGTAAACCGACAACATATCCAATCTGTGTTAGCGTTACAATCAACCCAGCACTACTAGTAGAAAGCCCAATTGCAGAGCTAATTAACCCAACCAAGGGCTGTGCATAGTAAAGATTAGCTACAATGATACCACATGCAGTTGCGAGAAGTATGGTTAACCCTGCTGAAATATCTTTATCAATTGTTTGATTTTTTAAATTAGACATAGTTAACTCCTCCTATACCATTATCCCGAAGTTCTTGAATTATCTTGACAAATGCTGCAGCGGCATCAGTGGCCATTGTACTAAATTGAGTCTGAACTGCATCCCACTCTTCTTTCAAGACTTTCAATTGTGCCATCTCTTTCTTCTCCTTTTCCATGTATTTTTAGTAATAAGTTCTTGTGGAGTCTTAGGCTTAGTTGCATCAGTTAACATTGCAAGATTTCTTAACAATTAAATACTAAACGTTTAGTTTATTAATTAAAACAAATAATATACTAAACGTTCAGTTTTGTAAATGGGTTATTTTATTTTTTATTCAAATTAAGTATACTAAACGTATAGTTTATATTTTTGGAAGGAATGATTAATGTGCAAAGTAAAAGAGGTCGGCCGCGTAATGTCGAAACGCATAAGTCTATCCTTTCCGCATCCTATGAGTTATTGCTGGAAAAGGGCTTTAAAGCGGTCACGGTCGATAAAATTGCAGATCGTGCTAAAGTTAGCAAGGCCACGATTTATAAATGGTGGCCTAACAAGGCAGCCGTGGTAATGGATGGTTTTCTTTCTGTTGCCGCTGCCAAATTACCTGTGCCTGATACGGGCTCAGCATTGAATGATATTCTAATTCACGCCACGAGTTTAGCCAGATTTTTGACAAGTCGGGAAGGGACCATTATTACAGAGTTAATAGGCGAAGGGCAGTTTGATTCAAAATTGGCGAAGGAATATCGTACCCGATATTTTCAGCCCCGTCGACTCCAAGCTAAGCATCTTCTGGAGAAGGGAATTCAGAGAGGAGAATTGAAAGAAACTCTCGATATTGAATTAAGCATCGATCTCATTTACGGGCCGATTTTCTATCGTTTGCTCGTAACTGGCGAAAAGTTGGATGATTCCTATGTGCATCATTTAGTGATGAGCGCATTTGAAGGAATCCGATTGACCTGAATAACATTCGAACAAAAATTTATTTACCACGAAATTGCCGATTCTCCACTCTCCTGATATAATGCGTCATGACCTTTCATCGCTTTAATATCGCTGGGCGATATCGACCACCGGAGAATCGAAGAGCACTTTTTGAATCTATACCTGACTGATAAACTGGGTTTCCAACCATATTAATGGATTGGATGGTGTGTGAATTTAGAGAGTATTGAAGAGCATTATACGGATACAAATTTATCTTAAGTTGATGGGCATGGGACGGTACCCCATCGCTATCAAGCTAAGGTTAGGAACGGTCAGTTTCAGAAGAACTTTTTTTCTTTTTCTAAAAATCAGTGTAGATCATTGGAAATTTTGC